>JALYGX010000258.1 GCA_030776905.1 Cyanobacteriota bacterium
GTAATCGTGAGGCTGAAGATAATCACCCGCCGGGTTGAGGGTTCGTAGGTGTCATCGTCGATGGCGTAGCGGATGGCGAAGTAATACACGGTTGAGAGCCATACTGTCGTCAAACCAACCAGGGAAAAGAGGAAACCCAACTTCCATCCAACGCCTGGACGATGTAGCTGGGGAATCTGGAACTGGCGCAGGCGCACAATGACTACCCCAAAACCCAATAAAGCGATCGCACTACGCATCCATGCTAGGTAAGTGCGCTCGTTCGCCAGGTGATCTCGTACCCGCGAAGGGTTATGCCGTTTTTGCTTATCTCTATCACTCACCACTCACTCTCTACACCCTACAATGTGGCTTGTGTGATGAATTGGCTTGTATCAAATTTCGTAGTGCCAGAAAGGCTGTTGCTCATGCAGAACAATAAATTTGCGTGGAAGGCGCTCAATTATACCCTGCTTCTCAAACGTATTCAGGAGCCGGGTCACTGTAACTCTTGTCGTTCCAATAATTTCGGAAATTTCTTGATGAGTCAAGTGCAAATCAATCAATGGTCCTCGTTCCACGGTATGACCAAACTTATTTGCCATCCAACTTAATAATCGCAGGAGCGAGGCGTCAACGGAGCGGCAATGCAAAATTTCTAAAAAGTCTTGGAATTGCTGAATATAAAGAATTGCAAGCGGCGATGGAGCGATCGCATATTCAACACTATGTTGCAGTGCAGTCGCAAGATTATGAGCCGCTTGCTAAGATGTACGATACGGCTATACAAGCTGGTTACGAAGTGATCGGCTAGGCGGTTTTAGGAATTGCCTACCTTCGCCAAAAGTGCTTCCAATTCGGAAAGTTGAGCCGCCCCCGAAATCGGTTCTCCATTCATCACCAGGAAAGGCGTACCGGATACTCCCAGTTTTTCAGCCATATCAACATCTTTCTGAATCGCCGCACTAGCTGCATCGCTCTTACGATCTTGGTCAAATCGTTTTAGATCTAAATTTAAAGATTTGGCAGTTGCAACATAAAGCGGTTCGCCCAACTTGTCTTGCTGGGCAAACAGCGCATTCTGAAATTCCCAGAATTTTCCCTGTTGAAGAGCCGCCCAAGCCGCTTTGGCAGAGGGCATGGCTTCCGGATGAATCTGAGTCAGAGGCAGAAACTTGTAGACTAGCGTAACCTGATTCTCATGACTTGCCATAAACTGTTTCAGCGTCTGATGAGCCTTTGCACAGTACGGACACTGAAAGTCAGAGAACTCCATCAGCACGATTTTTTGGGTTTTGGCTCCAGTCGTTGGGGATTGACCAATTACTGATTTGGGATTCGCTTTCATTCCTTGCAAGACAGCTTTCTGTCCTTGCTGCTGTTGTTCCTGTTGTTTCTGTTGGTATGCCTGGACAGACTCCAAAATTGCTTCTGGATGGTTGCGAATAATCTGCAAAACTTGGCTTTCCAACTGAGCATCCCCTGGTTGAGCATTGCCTGCCTGCGTGGGAATCGAACAGCTATACAATCCCATGCACAACAGTACCAATCCGATTGACCTCAAGACCCATTGATAGAAGAAACTGTGCCAGCTAGATAATGGTTTCATGAAAATTAGAAGTTAGCGCTCACTATCTAGATTCTGACAGCTCAGAAAAAGGATGAGGATAGAGACGAGACTTTCCTTCACCGCCTCTAAGCCCCTACGTATCCTCCCATATCTACGATTCGGGCATAAGTTTTAGCCAGTGCCAATCCCTGAGACTGGGGTGATACCTCTTCCGTCCAATGCGTTGCCTGATCTGGCTTAATGGTTACACGGTACTTTTCTTTAACGAGAACGCGGAAATCCCCGTCTTCAAGCCGAGCGGGTTATATCGAGCAGGAGGCGAGTAGCCGCTCTTGAGCTAAGGCGATCGCTTTCTTAAGCGACAAAACTACTCTCAGCTACCGTTGTTCGATGGGAACGTAGGCAGCATCGTGGGAACCGGTGTAGATTTGGCTAGGGCGGAAGATACGGTTTGCCTCTAGTTGTTCCTTCCAATGAGCCAGCCACCCGGCTACACGAGCGATCGCAAACACGGGTGTAAACAAGTCAGTTGGAATCCCTAATTTCCGGTACACCAAGCCAGAATAGTAGTCTACATTCGCGTAAATTCCTTTATGGCCGAGTTTTTCCTCTACCACCCGTTCCATTTCCACCGCAATGTCATAGTACTTGTCGTGACCGAACTTCTCAAACAATTGTTCGGCTAAGTTTTGCAGAATTATCGCTCGTGGGTCTTTTACTTTGTAGACGCGATGACCAAACCCCATGATTTTGGATTTTCGCTCTAAACAATTCTCTAAGTAAGGCCGGACATTCCCTACTGAGCCTATTTCTTCCAGCATCGTAATCACTTCTTCATTTGCCCCCCCGTGCAAGGGTCCAGCAAGCGTCCCAACGGCTGAAGCGACCACGGCATAGGGGTCGGTCAATGTGGATGCCGTGACCATTGCGGAGAAGGTAGAGGCATTCATCGTATGTTCTGCATGAAGTGTCAAGCAGACATCAAAGATATGAGCGGCTAGAGGATCGGGTTCCCGCTCGTTGAGCATATACAAAAAGTTGGCAGCGTAATCTAAGTCATCCATCGGACGCACGGGGTCGTTGCCTTTCCGCATTAACTGAAAGGCTGCCACCATTGTTGGGATTTTTGCCAACAGCCGTACTACAGCTTCCCGAATATAGGCGGGGTTATCTAAAGCACGTTTGGAGTAAAAAAGACCTAGTGCCGCCGCCGAGGCTTGCAATGCGTCCATCGGATGACCGGTTTCGGGAAAGCATTTCATCATGTCCCGTATCCGATACTTGATGCGCCGATGGTAGCTAATTTCACTTTTAAAGGCGGCGAGTTCTTCCTGGGTTGGCAACTCACCCCAGATCAGTAGATAAGCTGTTTCCAGGAAAGTACTTTTTGAGGCGAGTTCTTCGATACGGATGCCTCTATACTCCAGTATTCCTTGTTGTCCATCAACATAGCTGATACTGGATTGGGCAGCGGGAATGCCTTCTAGACCTGGCTTGTACTCGCAGACAGTCATGTTGCCACCGATTGAGTTTAAGACGTTATCAGGCTAACTTACCAGAAACTTCTATATTAGTTGTCTCTGTTACAAAGATCATTACATCGTTCTCAGAGCATTGACACTCTCCACCCTAGTCCGTTGATGGTGAAGATTCATGGTTCAGTGACCCTTCTGTACCCGTTAGCTTTGGGAGGGAAGTACGTCACCTCACACTAACCACTTAGGTGAGGTCAGCAAAAATAGCTCGCTCTGACCTATGGGTGTTGCAGTTGCTGGAATGTTTAACCCGATGACGCCAGCTTTTTTAAGTATAAGTTTTTCTTGAGCATTGCCCCACACCAAGGCTTCCGCCCAGTTACCTAAATCAGGTTGATGACCGACCAGCGCTAAACAGCTTTCTTCGGGTACATTTTTCTGCCATTCTCGTAGCCAGCTAACCCAAGTGTGAATGTCACCATCGGGAGCAAGACTAGTGAATTCTTCAACCTGAGAACCAAGACCCGTATTTTGGAGGATTGCGGCAGTTTCTCGTGCCCGTACTAAGGGACTGGTCAAAATTACGTCAAAATGCAGCCCACGCTTACGCAGTTGTTTTGCCACTTTACCCGTTTTCTTACGCCCTTTGTCAGTTAGGCGACGCTCTTCATCATTGGCGTAAGCTTCCCGTTCAGCAGCGATACCGTGGCGAATTAAGTACAGTTCCATAGTCACGCCGACTTCTTAGCAAAGACGAAAAACACAGTGGCAGGAGGGATTTTTTTAGCGATTTCTCCTGGAAAATCGATTAATCGGTATGAATTAGATTGTCTCTAGGGTTAACCAACCGCAGGAGCTTTTGCTTAATTTGGGTATCGAACACGTCCCACTTCAACTTGGCATACTCAGAGTTGTCATTAAAGCTGCCCAAAAACCCTATGGGGATTTCAAAGCCGCCTGCCATCATACGTCCACCGCCAAAGAAGCGTCCGTTACTGTCTTGACCAAAGGCTTCTTTGATAAACTCATCGGGGTCAAGTGTCAGTTTTGTAGTTCTCAAGGAGCCAATCACGACTTCTAATTCTTCGTCTTCGTCGTGAACAATGCCGTAAACAACAGCCGTGTGGACGTTTTCTTCGGTAACAAGGAAGTCAGCGGCTTGAGGGATAGCATCTCGGTCATCGTAGCGGAGGTAGCCAACCCCTGCAATGGAGAAGTTATTTTGTAGTTTGCGGTTTTTAAGTGATCGCTCAATGACATCCATCACTCGACGCGATCGCGATGTTTGCAGCACAGCATTCAGAAGCTGGGAGTCGTAGAATCGACTGAGATACCCAGCCGCCATAAAATCTTCTTCCTCTGCCTGCATTAGCCGATTTGTATCTGACCGCAAACCGTGCATCAAAGCTGTAGCGCACTTAACGTGTTCGTGATTGTTGCTGTCTAGCTTCAGCAACCCTGCCTGAAGGTATTGAGTTAAAATCGTCGCTGTAGCTCGTGTGTGGGGGCGCACATCAGTGAATTCAGCCTCTAAGTTTCCCTGGGTACTATGATGGTCAATGACTACGGCGATCGGGATACCCGCTTGTTCCACAAAGGGCATCAACTGGCTGGTGGTTCCCTGATTATCAATCAGCACGCAGCCTTGGTATATCGATAAATCCCGTTCCTTCAAGCTCTGCACACCCCAGCGTTTTGCTGGTAAATTGGTCAGCTTAACTAGTGCGATATTTTCCTGGTGAGAGAGGGTTCCTGCATAAACCATGTCACATTGGATGTTATATTGCTGGGCAATTAGCTGGTACGCCCACGCACTAGATAAAGCATCGGGGTCGGGGAAATCCTGTATGATGATTAGCTGGCGCTCAGAGCGGTGACGTTCCAAAGCTTGTCGAAACGCTCCTATATGTGGCTCGGATGAAGCCTCCAACCACCGTTTATCACGGGAATTATTACTGACGCTGCTACTAACATTTCTGGGGGATTTCTCCATCTGTTGAGCTTCTGCGGCGACCGTTTCTAAGTTAGGTGTAGCAGCTTCCAGTGAATGATTGAGGGGTTTAAGTGAGTTAGATGGCATTTCGAGTTGTGATAGGGTGATTAGTGCCTTTGCCAGCGCCGTACTCATCGCCGTGTTTACAGCATCTGGCGGTTGACTTTGTAATCAACCAACTTTCATTTTCGCAAAACAACCCGTGAGCCAGACTCTATCTGCCAGTCGAGTTTTCCGACCTATACAAATAGGCGATCGCGCTCTAAACTATCCTAAACCCCATGTATTCGTCAGTAGTGTTAAACACCAATTACATACTTGCGCCACTCCTGATGCAGGCCGCCCTTTATATGTTTGGCAACTTCAAAGTGAAGGCTGCTATAGGGTCTACGAGGCTGATGCCGCAATGTCATGTTCGCTTCCTTAGGGGTGCGGCTGCCTTTTTTGACGTTGCAGCGCACGCAGGCTGTGACGATGTTTTCCCAAGTATCTCCTCCATGACGAGAACGGGGTATCACATGGTCTAGGGTTAAGTCGTCACCCGTATAACCGCAGTATTGACAAGAATGACCATCTCGGTGGAGGATATTTCGGCGGGTCAGAGGAATTTCTTTATAAGGAACCCGAACGTAATGACGCAGCCGAATGACTGTAGGGAGCGGGAACTCTGAGTAGACGTATTTGCCGTTGTGTTCCACCTGCTCCGCTTTCCCTTTGATCAACAAGACAACCGCCCGTCGCCAGTTGGTAATGTTGAGCGGTTCGTAGGAGGCGTTCAACACCAGAACCTTGCCCATTGGTGATCGAAATTAAGAGAATATTTTCCCAGATGGTAGCACAGGTCACTCTAGATCGGGTGCATATAACTGTTGTTAGTCATTGGTCATTGATCATTGGTCATTTGTTCTTAGTAAAGGACAAATGACTACTAAATTCGTCGCAAGTCTTCTATGACAGCGGCGGCTGACTGGTATCTTGCTGGAAAATTGTAGCGCACCATTTGATCTATAACCTGGGCAAGTTCTTCCCGTACATTCGCTAGATGACGCCAGCTAACATCGCCAGTTTCAGGTGAAAGCTCCAGCCGATAGGGAGGTATACCCGTGAGTCCTTGAATGGCAATCATCCCCAGGGCGTAAATGTCACTACTAAAACTCGGATGTCCGGCATACTGTTCTGGAGGAGCATAGCCACGAGTACCGATCGCCACAGTGAATCCTTCCTGGTCACTTCGCTCTTGGGGTTGAATCTGTTTGACGGCTCCAAAGTCAATTAAGACAACTTGATTGTCGTGTTGGCGACGCATAATATTACCCGGTTTGATATCCCGGTGGATAACGCCGTGTTCGTGGATAAAAACTAGAATTTCTAAGACACCCTTGACGATCTCTACGACGTGAGCTTCTGGGAGTCGCTTATCTACTGGCAGTTCGTCACTGAGAGGATGACCTTCAATAAATTCTTGGACTAGATAAAATTGTGTCCGTTCTTCAAAGTGAGCCAGCAGTCGAGGAATCTGAGGATGAATACCCAGCTTTTCTAAGATCTCTGCCTCTGTGTCAAACAATCGTCTGGCTATTTGTAAGAATTTTTCATCGCGACGTGCTGGTTTTAATTGCTTGACCACACACTGAGGTGAACCTGGGCGATGGGTATCTTGTGCCAGAAAGGTGACCCCAAAGCCACCAGAACTCAGAACGCGGTTAATTTGGTAGTGTCCCGCCAGGAGGTTAGCATCTTTTTTGTCTTTCTTGACGGTGGAGCCTGAGCCAGCCTGATTTTGAGTCCAAATTTCGGTCGAATCCCCCTCGTCATCAGGAGCGATCGCCGTTTCGTCTTCGTCATCCAGTTCTGAATCTGGCTCAGTTGTCAGGGGAAGATGAGTTTTCTCCTTTAAGAGAGTTTGCAACAGGGCAATGTTCTTTTCCTGTTCCTTGACTTTGCCAGCAATATAATCAGCCTCTTGTTTAGCCTCGTAGACGCTATAAGCGATAACGCCAGTAGCCGCAGTAATCAATCCGAGAGTGGGTGCGACCACAGGTATCCATCCCGACCCAAAAAACACCATTACTGATGTTCCTAACAAGACACAGAATGCAATGCCCTCAGCCAGCGCCAGTTGTCCAGGATGACGGATAACTCGCACCAAGATGCCGCCAGTCAATGTCCAGCCCCAAATCCACAAAACTTCGGCCCACTCCGGCCAAAACCAAAATTGTGGACGACCATCGATTACAGTACTGATTAATTGACTGACGATCTGACCATGTACCACAACTCCCGGCATTTTCTGGCGACCTTGCTGAGCCGAACTGTAAGGGGTGTAGAAGGCATCATTAAGGCTGGGAGCCGTACCACCAATAAGGACAACGCGGTCTTTCACCCAACTGGGGTCAATCCGATTATTGAGAACGTCGCTCAAAGTAACGCTGCGGGCAAGCGAAGTCGGAGAGCGATAATTTAACAAAATTTGGTAGCCGCCAGCATAGGCGCGAGGAAGTTGATACCCACCGTGGTCGGGCAATAGAGGTTTGAAAACGACATTACCCAACTTTAAGTATTCTTCCGTCGTCTGTTCGAGCTTAAATCCCTTCAGCTTTAGGCGCTTTTGCTGAATCAAGTCGGGCTTGTATCCCTTTTTTTCCAGGTACTGCCGTGCTAGCTGGAAGCTAAAGGAGGAGTCGCTAGTGCAGCGAGAGTTGGCAGGGGGTGGGGCAAATAATAGCGCCCGTCGAATAATGCCGTTGTCATCGGGCGTCAAGTCAGCGAAGCCAACACGCGAGTCTGGAACACCAGGGGGGGGAGGATTACCTGGAGTCTCGGCATTACTGACTTTGCAGACGGGAACAATGCGATTACTTTTTTTCAGTAGACTAGAAAACTCAGCGTGACCCGGTGGTTGCGGAATATCCCGATAAATATCCAAGCCAATGGCGGCGGCTTGATACTGCTCCAGTTTACCCAGGAGCTGAGTCATCACCGCGTCAGTAATGGGATAGGTTTTTAGAGACAGAATATCCGTCTCGGTAACTTCCACAATTAGTAGTCTTGGATCTGGTGGTAATGCCGGACGTACCTGCATTAACTGGTCATAGGCACCCAGCTCCATCGGCTCCAATCGACGTAGCTGCCGACCAAAGAATAACAAGCCTGTAATGGTCAAGCTTGCTAGCAAGGCTGGACGTAAAGCCTTAGAACCTCCAAGCTGTTTCAGGTGCGACAACACCTTAAACCGTTTTTTAGGAACAGGGCTTGGAGGCTCGTTCGGAGTCTGAAGTTCGGCGTTTTGAGTTAAGTCTCCACTGGTCTTCACTCTTCTGACCACTCACAACTAATAACTAAAACCTAGCAATCGATCAGCCTGAAAATCGCGTTGTTGCGATAGAGATGCTTTTACCACGTCTGCTAACAGCAACGTCCCTTGCCCTGCACCTTGACCCTACTCCATTGTCGCTGCTGAGCCATTCGGTCTAAAAATCGCGTTGTTGCGATAGAGATGCTTTTACCACATCCGCTAGCAGCAACTTCCCTTACCCTACACCCTTGACCCTACTCCATTGTCGCTGCCTTAGCTATAAAGATACTCTGTTTGTCCGTGGTCAATAGTTCTTGGTTCTTTCTTAGCCAGAGAGACTAAATAACCATGACACTTGACCTTAACATACGTATTCAACCCAATAATACTCAGTTGTAGGCTGCGATTGGGTTGCTATGGTGCTAGGTTAACGCCTTGCGAGTAATTTGGACTAACTATTTCCGTGAAGCTGTGTTGGTATGGGGAAACCGCTGTAGATCCAAAAGCCAAGCCCGCCGCAGCGAGCTTTCTCCTCAGCGACTAATTTTGACCCACAGGGAGAATGTTAACTTTGTCCTACTTCTCCGTCAACGTCCAAGAACCATCCCAATTATCTGGAGGAGGTGTTTTAAGCCAATGCTGACAACGAGCTAGGTGCATATCCGCAGGCTTGTCATTGGGGTCGAATTTCAGCACCTGGGCAAACTCACCGATCGCAATGGCAAAGTCGCGATTGAGATAAAGGTCGCGCCCTTTATGGTAATGCTCAATTACCTGCTGCTTCTGCTCAGAAATTGGATCGGAATTTAGCCCAATGAGTTCAAATATCGATACAGGCTGGTTCTTACCCTTAACGCGAATTTTGTCGAGTTCGCGCACGCATACCTGAGGGGCACAAGGTTTGTAGGTATGTTCGCTGATGATAATGTCACAGCCGTATTGTTTACTAGCGCTTTCCAACCGAGAACCTAGGTTCACGCCGTCCCCAATAGCCGTAAACTCCATCCGCTTACTTGAGCCAATATTGCCACTAATCACGCTATCGGAATTGATACCAATGCCGATTCGGATGGGTACTTTGTTGCAGGCGACACGACGGGCATTGAAATCTTCCAAGCGGTGGCGCATCTCTAAGGCGGTTTGTACCGCTCTCCAGGCATGATCGGTTAGAGGCAGGGGCGAACCAAAGACTGCCATGATGGCATCGCCAATGTATTTATCGAGGGTGCCTTTGTATTTAAAGATTGCCTCCACCATCGACTCAAAGTATTCGTTGAGCATCCCAACGACTTCTTCTGCCTCTAAGCTTTCTGTCAAGGCAGTGTAGCTGCGAATATCAGAGAATAGGATGGAAACATCTTTGCGATCGCCTCCTAATTTGGCGTCATCCAGTTTTAGTAATTCCTCTGCCAACTCTTGAGTCATGTAGCGATACATCGTACTCTTGAGCCGCTTTTCATCGCTGATGTCTTCCATCACTACCAGTGCGCCACGGACTTTCGTATTGTCAGCAGCATCCGCAATGGTGTTAACGGATAAATTAACGCTACGTTGTTGCTCGGTTCCTTTAGACAACAATGTTTGGTCGGGATAGTATTGCTGGCGTGCTCTGGTATTCTTGCCAGCTAAAGCGTTATTGAACCATTGAGCAAATTTGTTAACGTTGGTTTTGTCTTTGTCCGCGATTTGGATCACACTACTGATCTGTTCGCCCTCAAGGCGGACGCTGTCATCCAAGCCGAGTAGTTCTCTTGCACTCTCGTTGGCCGCGATAATCTTACCTTCTTTATCCGTAGAGATTACTCCATCCGAGAGACTGCGCAAAATGTCGCGCTGCATTTGCTCTTGTTGCTTCACCGTGGCAAACAACTTGGCATTTTGCAGAGCGACGCCAGCCTGAATATTAAACGCCTCCATAAACTCTTGGTCAGGGCGATTAAAACTGGATCTCCAGCACTCCGGTGCTTTAGGCCAATCCGCAGGGTTATAGGCTGGGAATTCACCTTGTTTCTGTTTATTAATTAATTGCGTGACCCCGATCAACTCGCCATCGGAGTTATACACGGGCATACA
>JALYGX010000259.1 GCA_030776905.1 Cyanobacteriota bacterium
CGATAGCTCACAAGCGGGTAGCCAATCAACAGCAATAGGCTTAAACCCTTGGTTGGCCATGCCATCCCTAATGCCAAAAGCGGGACGAACAACCCCCAAAACCAAATACTCCGGCTTTCCTTAACCCAGTGGCGCTCTGGTTCACGTCCATGTAACCAGGCTCCCTCAGCATAGGCATGACCAGCGCGGAGAGAACGCTTCCACCACTGACCAAAACGTGTCATCTGCGCGTCATGCAAGGTCATCTCCGCATCAAGACGGAAAATCTTCCAACCCTTTTGGCGCAGCCGCACACACAGTTCGGGTTCCTCTCCAGCAATCAGCGTGGGATTAAATCCCCCGACTTGCTGGAAGGCTTCGACGCGCATCATCGAGTCCCCACCACACGCCGTCGCCTCACCAACGGGGGTATCCCACTCAATGTCACACAAGCGGTTGTAAATAGACTGTTCGGGAAATCGCTCACGCCGCCGACCACATACTACTGCAACGTCGGGCTGGGATTCGAGTTCATGTAACGCACGCTCTAGCCATCCCTCTACCACCTCGCAGTCGCCATCAACAAATTGAACAAATTCAATCTGGGGATTGGCTTGCAGCAGACGGTCAAACCCGGCATTCCGACCACGAGCGGCAGTAAACGGTGTCGATAGGTCAAGTTCTACCACATCCACGCCAAGCTCACGCGCTAACTCAATGCTGCCATCAGTCGAACCAGAATCGACATAGACAACATGAGCCACCTTCCCAACCACTGAAAGCAGACACTGGTGTAGGCGTTTGCCTTCATTTCGTCCAATAGCAACCAATCCAACTTGCTTCAAAGACATAGATAGCTAATATGTACGAGATATTTTAGGTGGCTTGTGTTGTAACCTTTTTCTACCAGGGAAAGTCTGTCAGTTTTGGGATATCTCACATGAGAGCTTTCCGCTTCAATTGTACAATTTCCTCCTCAAGCTTTTCGGGAATCGGTAAATCCACCGTCTGAAACATATCCCTTATCCGATAGCGCCAATCATGTCTCAAAAGACATTCGCGGTAATTCCTTTGAGAATTTGCTAGAAGCATCTCTTTATCCTCTAACAACTCTTCAAAAAACGGAATCCATTCGGCTGAGTTCTCAGGTATTTCAATTGTGCTTTTTTCCCAGTTGATTAACTCAGCCACATTCTTTCCAAATGGTTTTCTTCCAACAATCGTACAACCACCAGCCCATCCCTCCAACCAACGAGTTAGAAGAGGAGAATAGCCATTAAAACGTTCCTCTTTGCTGGCTTCAAAACACAAGCTTATTTTGGACTTTCCTAATATTTTTGCTAATAATGTTTTATGTTCTTTGTAACTATTTACTTGGGGATGTGAGAAAGTAGAATGGAAATAAATTCGCTCACTTTCTGTTTGATTAAAATGTTTTTGTAAGGAGATATGTAAGTCCGGATTCCCTCTTCCATAGCTGATGACATCGATACAGCGATGGTGATGGTTTGAACCATAGTCTAGCGCATTCACGGCATGAGGTAAAAAGCGCGTATTTACAGAAAAAAGTTCTCTAACTTGGTCAGCAATCTCAGCGACAGGAAAGAATAAGTAATCAAACTCTGGAACAAGCTGTCTATCAAGATAACGAGGTTCATATATATCAAATAAATACGCCAAGCGCAGGTCAAACTTTTTGACAAGAGAACCCAGAGAAGGCATCATCTGTAAGGAACCATAATTTATTCCTACCACTAAAAGAATATTAGGTCTTTCACCTAAAGTGGGTAAATCTTTTGTCTTAAACCACGAGTTAAATATTCGATGCCTGTAACGCTTCAAAAATCGGATTTTATCATTGGATTCTGGGTAGATAAACGTAGCGTTGCAGGTGTTTGCTATAACCTGCTCAAGATCGTAACTAGCTAACCACCCGACATGATTTTTGACAAACTGAAGTTCTGATAAGACAAAGAGATTCATAATTAACAGGAGATGCGGGAAATATAGAAATTCAGCCCACAGAGTTCAGGTCAATGACTTTCGTACTCACGCAAGCGTTATAGTAAAAGGCTAGAGATAGCAGTCAGCCGATACAAGAGGCTGGGAGCTTTACGCTATGCAGGTTGAAATCACGTTATAGCATTTGAGCTGGGGAATGTCACATATAGGCAATGACTAATTGCTAAGTAGTCATCATCAACGGCATACAACAGCACCTATGAAAATCTATTTTTCTCTTAATCGAGATAAATGATAAGGTAAACCAATCAAGGAGATGATATTGAGTGCTGCATAAAGCTGTAAAAGTCCGCATAGACCCAACTCCAGAGCAAGAAGTGTGGAGAATGGCATCGTAAAATTGCCAGGAAAAATAGGCAGAGTAAAAGCAAAAATTCACAGAACTAAGGTTAGTAGAGATTGACAGATGGTTCCCCAGTTCTAAGCTCTGTTCTAATTGTTATCAACAAGTTGATGAGTTGCCCGAATATGTGAGGGAATGGATTTGTCCTCACTGTGGCACCCATCCCTATCGTGATGGTAACGCCGCAACAAACATTAGAGCAGAAGGCATCAGAATGCTTCATGTGGATGGAACGTCCATCTCTGCTGACGGAGGGGAAGTAAGACCGAAGGCTGGGCATAAGTCTGTTCTTCGGCATTCCCCCCACGATGTCAAAAACCGCCCGTGCCTTACGGATCAGGCGGTAGTTCATGAGTATCTAGTGCTACTGGGCAAAAATAACTCACCCGTTAGGGAAGAAAAGCTCTCTTGTTCTATAGCAGTTAGCGGTCAGCTATCAGCCATCAGCTTTTTGTTTTCCTGACAAGTAGCGCTTGTTTCGCAGCCTTGAACTGTACCTCATTTAACGGAGAAACGCTATACCGTCTCGTCTAGTCTTACGGGAGGCTCTCACACTCTAGGCGTATACTTGCCGATAGTAGGATTGATACTCCTCGGAGAGCAAAGGCTGCCACCAATCCTGGTGAGTGAGGTACCACTCAATTGTGCGTCGGAGTCCTCCTTCTATCGTCTCAGCAGGTGTCCACCCCAGTTCAGTTTTGATCTTGGTCGCGTCAATCGCATAACGACGGTCGTGACCAGGACGGTCTTTGACATAGGTAATCAGCTTTTGTGCTGGACGTACCTGGAGGTGAGGCGCTAACTCATTCATCAGTTCGCACAACATATTAACGAGGTCAATATTCTTGACTTCGTTATTTCCCCCAACGTTATAAGTTTCGCCCGGTTGACCTCGGTGGATGACGACATCTAGCGCACGGCAATGGTCTCCGACATACAGCCAATCCCGAATATTCTGTCCATCCCCGTAGACAGGCAGCGATTTGCCGAGCAGGATGTTGATACACATTAGAGGAATCAACTTTTCGGGGAAATGGTAGGGACCATAGTTATTGGAGCAATTGGTGATGATGGTCGGGACACCATAGGTATGATAGTAGGCGCGAGCGAGATGGTCGCTGCCTGCTTTGGACGCGGAGTAGGGGCTATTGGGAGCGTAAGGCGTGGTTTCTGTAAAGGGATGGTCATCCGGACCAAGGCTGCCATAGACTTCATCCGTTGAAACATGGAGGAAGCGGTCAGTTTCTTTTCGTCCCCGACTCTCCCAGTGATGCCGAAAGCTCTCTAACAAGGTAAACGTGCCGACGACATTTGTGCGAATAAACGCATCGGGACCTAAGATTGAGCGGTCAACGTGGGATTCAGCGGCAAAGTGAGCAACGGTGTCGATCGCTTCTTCGCGGAGTAGGGATTCGACTAAAGGGCGATCGCAAATGTCTCCCTGGACAAACCGAAAATTCGCAGTTCCTTCTAAATCAGCAAGAGTCGAGCGGTTCCCGGCATAGGTGAGGGCATCAAGCACGACTACGCTATCGCCTGGGTAGTTTTCACACCAGTGATGGACAAAGTTCGAGCCGATAAATCCTGCCCCGCCCGTAATCAGAATCCGGCGGGGTTCTCTAGATAAAGACTGTTCTTGTTCAGAATAGGTCATCGTTTTAATCAATTAGGCTAGCTCAATTTGACAGTCGTCACCAATGAGGAAACGCAAAGCCTTAGGGCGTTGTGGGGCAACCTTCAGATGGGCGCGTTGTCCAATCACACTATCAACAATCCGCTGATGAATGCCCACGACTTGGGCACCCTGTAAAATCACACTATGCTCCAAGTCCGCATCAATCAGCGTGGCGGAGTCAGCAATACTACTGTAAGGACCAATAAAGCAGTTTTCTAGGTGGCAATTGCTGCCAATCGTCACTGGGCCACGAATTGTGCAATTAACGATTTTAGAACCCGAACCAATCTGCACTCGCCCAATCACCTGACTCTTTTCGTCAACGTCGCCTTTAACCGCAGAAATTAGACAAGTATCGAGAATGATGCGGTTGGCTTCGAGGAGGTCATCTTTTTTCCCGGTATCCAGCCACCAACCTTCGAGTTGACGCGCTTCGACTTTTTGGGAAGCGTCAATCAAAAATTGAATCGCATCAGTAATTTCGAGTTCTCCCCTGGCAGAGGGTTGAATCTGAGCGATCGCCTCGTGGATAATGCGGTCGAAAAAGTAAATGCCAACCAGGGCAAGATTCGAGGGAGGAACTTTGGGCTTTTCTACCAGTTGCAACACTCGCCCATCCTCATCGACCTTGGCGACACCAAAAGCACTGGGATTGGCAACGGACTTGAGGATTGTTAAAGCATCCAGTTTTTGGGCTTTAAAGTGATCCAAAAATAGGCTCAAGTCGCTTTGAATCAGGTTATCCCCTAGATACATCACAAAAGGAGAATCCCCTAAGAAAGGCTGAGCAATTTTAACGGCGTGAGCAAGTCCCGCAGGCTGGTCTTGACGAATATAAGTAATATTCGCCCCAAAGCGATCGCCATTTCCAGTCTTCGCTTTTACCTCGTCCCCGGTTTCTGGGCTGATGATAATCCCAATCTCCGTGATTCCCGCCGCAACAATGGATTCAATTCCATACCATAAAATTGGTTTATTTGCAACAGGAACGAGTTGCTTTGCTCCCGTATAAGTCAGAGGTCGTAGACGTGTCCCTTTACCGCCGGAGAGAATGATTGCTTTCATTTGCTTTGGTGAGTATAGGAGTAAAATTCTTCAAGCATGAGCCTGAGTGCTTGTCGCCAATGGGGGGGATAAGTTCCCTCAAGGGCTTTGAGCTTCGTGCCAGAGAGGACAGAATAAGCTGGACGTTTGGCTGGCGTTGGATATTCCGACGTGGTGATTGGTACAATTCGCTGTACCTTTAACGGGAAGCCAAGCTGTTTCGCCTCCTCGAAAATGGCAACGGCAAAGTCATACCAGCTAGCCACGCCACTATTGGTAAAGTGATAGATACCTGTAAGCGTTGAGTCGTGGTTGATTGGCGCGGTTGCCTCCCCAGTAGCCTTCGCGTCTTTCCCCGGTTCTTGGCTCAAGTGTTGCCCTAAAGTCGTGATTGCCCGTGCAATATCACC
>JALYGX010000260.1 GCA_030776905.1 Cyanobacteriota bacterium
TGAGAATGCGATCGCGTAACCATAAGAACATTTCAAAGATTACCCGATAACCAATACCGCCAAATATAATTAATCCAGAAACAACCAGGTTTAATAAGATTGAGGACTGATATCTTATTAAATTATCGGATAACAAACCAAATCCCGCATTATTCCAAGAATTAATACTATGAAAAATTGCGAACCATAACCCTCCTGTCCAGCCATAGTCTGGAACGAAAACAGGGAGAAGTAGGAAAATACCAGTGATTTCAAAAATCATCGTGGTGGCAATAATCGAGCGAATTACTAAGGCACTGTCCTCTAGACCGGGTCGATCCAAATCTTGTTGAATCGCTACTTTGTGTCTCAACTCAAATCGCCGTCCCACTAGTAGAAGAAGAAAGGTTGTTGTTGTCATATAGCCCAACCCACCAATTTGAACGAGGGCGACAAGAATAAACTGCCCCCAGAAAGAAAAATAGGTGCCAGTATCCACAACCCCAAGACCAGTAACACAAACAGCAGAGGTAGCTGTAAACAACGCTACCAAAGGGTTAGTCCAGGCTCCATTACTGGCAGAGAAAGGCATCATCAGCAAGAGTGTGCCTACAGTAATCACGGCAAGGAATCCAAGGCAAATGGTTCGCGGGATAGTCATGGAGCGATTTTAGTAAGGGGATGATTGGACAAAATCTCGATTTTATAGAGATTACCAGTTTGAGCGGTGGAGAAGATTTAAATCCAATAGTGAAGAATCCTGATGTGAGGTTGAGAAAATGATTGAAGGGGCGAGGAAATTCCCGCTAAAACCCTAAAATTATTTGTTATTGCCAGCCCCGTCTGCTAGTCTGATTCCGGTCTACCCATGAACGTTGCAATCGATGACATCAACTCTTAAACGTCAAATTAAGGAATTTTATGACGCTTCTTCTGGTCTATGGGAACAGATATGGGGCGAACATATGCACCACGGCTACTACGGTTCTACTGGCAAGGAGAAAAAAAATCGCCGTCAGGCACAAATTGACTTAATTGAGGAATTCCTGAACTGGGGTGGGGTAGGACAAGCCGAGCAAATTCTGGATGTCGGTTGTGGCATTGGCGGCAGTTCTCTTTACCTGGCACAGAAGTTTAATGCTCGTGCTGTCGGCATTACCCTGAGTCCAGTACAAGCGTCGAGAGCGACCCAACGCGCCCAAGAAGCGGGGTTGGCGGCAGAGGTTCAATTTCAGGTTGCCGACGCCCTAGATATGCCCTTTGCTGATGACACATTTGATTTTGTCTGGTCGATGGAAAGTGGCGAACATATGCCTGACAAGGAGAAATTCCTGGCAGAGTGCTATCGGGTACTTAAACCAGGGGGAACGTTCTTGATGGCAACTTGGTGTCATCGCCCGATAACGCCAGCGACGGGAGAGTTGACGGCGGATGAAAAGCAGCATTTAGCAGAAATTTACCGAGTTTACTGCTTGCCTTATGTAATTTCAATACCAGAATATGAAGCGATCGCTCATAATCTCCCCTTCCAAAACATTCGCACGGCAGATTGGTCTGATGCTGTCGAGCCGTTTTGGGATATCGTGATTGATTCTGCCTTCGAGCCTAAAGCTATTTTCGGATTGCTGCAAAGTGGTTGGAGTACAATTCAGGGAGCGCTTTCTCTCGGTTTAATGAGTCGAGGCTATCAGCGAGGATTAATCCGTTACGGGTTGCTTCGTGCAACGAAATGAGGAGCCTCGCGTCAGTTTTCCCCTTTTCCCCACTTCTGCAACAAGTCTATTGTTTGTATTCAGCTTGACAGCTCATCCTAAATACGGACTCATCTTTTAGAGAGAGCAGTAGATGAAGTATCGCGCCTCCATTGCATCCATTGGTTAGAGGAAACGTAACTTTTAACTTTTTAAGATGAGTTCAGAATATTGAAAGTCTTCATTTATTGATGGGGAACTGACACAAAACCTGGGTCAGGATGGCTGAACGTCAGAATTGGAAGAATAAATCATGAAAGTCCCACCAGAGATTACCTATCGAGGTGTAGATAAAACCCCTGCCCTTGAGGCATTAGTCCACGAGAAAATTGCCAAACTTGAGGAAGTTTGCAGTTACATCAGTAGCTGCCATATCGTCATTGAAAAGCCCAACGAGAGCACTCGTAATGGCTCTCCCTATCGGGTGCGACTTGATATCACCGTCCCGCCCGGTCATGAACTGGTGGCTGAAAGTAAGCCGGGAGAGGGTCCCCAGTACGATGCCGTTGATATAGCAATCCGAGATGCGTTTAGGGCGGCGCGTCGTCAGCTAAGCAAACTCAGTCAGCGGCAACATGAGAGTGATAAATCGATCGCTCAGGAATCAGAGGATTCAGTAGCGCTGGTGACCAAGCTCTTTCCGGACGAGGGGTATGGCTTTATCAGAACCTTGGACGATCAAGAAATCTACTTTCACCGCAATAGCGTACTCCATAACGACTTTGATCGGTTAGAGATTGGTACGGGTGTTCGCTTTTTTGTAGAGCAAGGTGAGAAAGGTCCCCAGGCAAGCACGGTGAAGATTGTTGATAAACCAGGTGCTAATGTTGGCAAGTCAGACCAGACACTCATCGAACCACCATTAGGCTGGAAGTAGCGGAGGCTTTTAGCCGCTTGAGGAGGAGTGTGCAAACCGACAATTCAATAGACTTCTCACAAAAATCCTTAAGTTGCTTACACTGCACGGTAGGGGTACGGTATATCGTACCCCTACAAAAAGCTTTTAGCGACATAGATGAGGGACGCACTTGGACTACGGGGTGAAGCGATATTTACAGTCTTAATGACTGAATTTCATTCTAAAGCTGGTTCAATTTTTAAACCGCAGTTTTTAGGTGACAAATGGCAGTACGTTGATTTTATTGTCGAATTAGTAGGTACTGGAGATATTGTTCCCTACTTCTTTGTACAGGTTAAAACAACGCGACAAGGCTATACAAAAAAACTAAGGCGGTTAAAGGTTAAAGTACCACAAGAGCATATATGTGGGTTAGCCTCGTATCCAGCCCCGACTTATATAGTCGGCATAGATGAGCCGGAAGAGAAGGGTTATATTGTTTCTGCCAATGGGGAATACCTCAGTTCCTTGTCAAGCCTCTCTACAGAGTTTCTAATTAACAAACCTAATAGGGAGGTGCTTTGGGAGGAGGTAAACAACTTCTGGAGCAGATACAATACTAACCATCTGGTTTCCCAATTTTATGACTCAGATTGGAGATAGAGTCATGGCAACAAAAGAAGCTTGGTATATTGGGCAAAGGTCAGAAGCTCTTGCAATCATGTACTTGACTCGTCACGATGACCTCATCGTTTCAAGACAGAAACAAGAGCATGGCTTAGATTTTTTGGTGACTCTTCTCAAAGATGGTGGTTACAGTGGTAGGCTCTTTGGAGTTCAGGTTAAAGCCACCGTCTCTACTCCTAAATTAGTTCAACGTGACGATATTATCGAGATTAAGATAGATCGAGGTTCACTTCAATCTCTCGCTGAATTACCTTTCCCGGTTTGTTTATTATTCTTCACTCTAGAGAACGACCAAGGTTACAATAAGTGGATTCTAGAGCCTGTCATTGAAACTCAGCACAACTCAAAGCTGTTTTTTAATAAGAGTAATGAGTTCAAAAAACTGACTGACGAGGAAATAAATAGCATCATTTCAGCGGTAAATAACTGGTATGAGAGCCGGAACCAGTAGCACTTCAGTGGTACTACACGAATGATTCGGGAGTAATAAATCTTGGTTGGTGTACATTGACTACGAAAATTTCAAAATACTTTCCACAGGTAAAGTAGTAAGGTAGGCTATGCCTACCTTACAAACCACCGAACTCCGCATATCTATACTTCTGTGAGCCAGCAAACATCTCCCAGTTACGCTCTGACCTTCTCAAGTCATCTTGTGGACTCCAAGTATCTTCTTAATCTCGTTCAGCTTTAAGCTCGCATCTTCTTGATCGGGATATAGTTCATTGACAAAACAAATCAACTCATCAATTGTGCAGGGCACTTTACTACCTCCGTTCCAAGCATGGAACTCCTTATGCACAGCCTCTGTTAGGGTAATCAAATTCTCCATACTAGTAGCTAGATGAGGATAGTGTTCTTGGGAAAAGATATGATGCACTGCTATGTTGAATTTATTATATTTCGTAGGTTTATTCCCAGTAATCTGACAACACTTTTTATCCCTTTTTTTTGCAGCTTCCATAGCAGCCTGAATCTTTTTGGCTCTTTGTTCTTCGGCTGAAATCAGCAGCTTTAGGGTTTTGCTACTAACGACTTCGACAGCAGAACACCACTCACGTCGATCTCTGTCCTTCAGATCAGCCGCTAACTTCCTGCTCAAATTGTCAAGACCCGATAAGGAGTAGTAGCGTGCTCCTTCAATGTCATCAAAGTCTTCATAGATAGTCATCGGATTATCTGACCTCTGAATATCCTCAAAGGCTTTGTTAAGCCTTGCGTAGCTTGTGCAGAGAATATTCACTACGTCTTTCTTCGATAAAAAGTGTCTGTTATTCCTGGTGGTTAGGGAACTGCTATTTTCGTGGACTTTTTGACGTACAAAAGCATTGCGAATACGTTCTTTATGCCGAGTGACGAACTCCTTAAGACGATCCCATAGAGTCTTTTTCTCTATGGTGTCCATATACTTAGCTATAGCAAAAGCACCATGTTGGGAAAACAGACGTTCCTTCCAAGTTTTGTTGAGGTAAATAAAGTGGTCATCCTCTCGCAATTCCCACTCATCATTAGGGTCTGAATCGAAAAAAACGATGATTTCGTCTAACCTCTCTGGAGTAATCTCAAGCGCTTCGGCAAGGTCTTTTTCCTTGATGGTAAAGTCTGATGTTTTCCTGGACATAACTAAGCCTCTGCGCTGATGCTTTTGTACATGGTGTTGATACGAGCAAAAACCTTAGCGTCACCAGTACCCGGTACATCAGGGTGGTAGACCTTACTGAGATTGCGATATGCCTTCTTGATATCCTCTGGCGTAGCTGTCTTCGGGTTTAATCCCAACACTTGCCAAGGTTTGAAGTAGTCAAATATATTGATGCCGTTAATGCACCCATCACCTTCCTGATTCTCCTCACCGGGAAGAATACCTACAAACTTTCGATAGAGTCTCTCCCAGGTAGGCTTAAGGCTGAGGTTAAGATCATCCATACCATCTGTCGCCATTTTGAAGGAACCAGAACGCTTCAGTTCTGTTGTGTTTTTTACTTCAAAGTGCTTGTAAAGAGCTTCTTTAAGTTGAGTAAGAGTTAGAGGCTTAGGCTTCTTATCTTTCTTCTTGTGATTCTTGATAACAAAGCAAGTAAACTCTTCAAGAATACCTGCGTCTATACCATGTACTTCTGCAATTCGGGAAATCTCATCCCGTACTAGTTTATTGACTGTCGTTTGAGACATACTTAAATCCCTAACTTTGTCCTTCTACTTTTATTTACTGAGTAAGTAGGGCTGCCTGAGCAACAAATCTCAGAGGCTCTACATATAGAATTCCCAGCAATTACAGCAAAGTAACAGCTTTTGCTGTAACCAAAGCAATTTGTTGAAAAAGCTTACTAGACGTAAGTTTGAGAAGTCTTCTCAGTTAAGGCACTAAGTCTGACAAGATTATTTTTTCAGAGCTTTTGGCAAAAGTCTTCAAACTTACTAGGTCAATAGTGTTTGCATCCACCGTGCATCCTCTTCAGATAGGGCGGGTGGCGGTGGACGTTGGTTGTAATCAATCGATAAGTGGTAGGCAGCTTCATCAT
This sequence comes from Cyanobacteriota bacterium, assembly GCA_030776905.1. Lineage (GTDB taxonomy): Bacteria > Cyanobacteriota > Cyanobacteriia > Cyanobacteriales > Coleofasciculaceae > CADCTM01. The sequence goes on from JALYGX010000260.1 coordinate 5,778, forward strand.
AAGTATCAGCCATCACCTGCGGGAGTTCCAGAGGTACGTCGGGGTCAGGGGAACGTAGCGGGACTTGAATAATTGGCAGAAAATCTTGCAACCCTAAACGCCACACATCTATAACGTCAGACTGGGAACAAGTTAAGGCGATCGCATAAAAATCCCAACTAGAGCGAAGACAGGGCTAAAGAGTAAGATCTTTCTGGTCTATTCCCTCTTCATCTCTCCTAATGAGCCAAATTTCTCCCAAAACGTCTACCCGTTCCCAAATCAACCTACTTGAACAACCCACAGACTGGCTATATGCCTTTTGGAAATTCTCGCGCCCTCATACGATTATTGGCACGACGCTGAGCGTTTTTGCCTTATATGTGATCGCTCTAGCAACTCCTGGTAGTGGCGTTACGGTGCAGAGTTTAGGGCAGTTGCTGGGAACTTGGATGGCTTGCTTGTGCGGCAATGTTTATATTGTGGGGTTGAATCAACTAGAGGATGTGGAGATTGACCAAATCAATAAACCCCATCTCCCAGTTGCTTCTGGTGAGTTTTCAAAGGCACAAGCCCAGCTAATTGTCGGTATCCTCGGCATCTTCGCATTAGTGTTGGCAGGGTTACTTGGGCCGTGGTTGCTCTTGATGGTGGGCATAAGCCTAGCCATTGGAACAGCTTATTCCTTGCCGCCAATACGGTTGAAGCGATTTCCCTTTTGGGCAGCACTGTGTATTTTTTCGGTACGAGGAGCGATCGTTAATCTAGGACTGTTTTTACACTTTACTTGGGTGTCGCAAGCCGGAAAAGCCCTAATGCCGACGGCTTCGGTATGGGCGCTGACTTTGTTTATTTTGGTATTTACCTTTGCGATCGCTATTTTCAAAGACATCCCCGATATGGAAGGGGACAAGCAGTACAACATTACGACCTTCACCATTCAACTGGGTAAACCCCTTGTGTTTAATCTAGCCCGTTGGGTACTAACGCTGTGCTATGTGGGGATGACTGTGGCGGGTGTACTGTGGCTACATTCAGTTAACCCAGTATTTTTAGCGATCGCTCATCTAGGGGCACTGAGTTTGATGTGGTGGCAAAGTCAGAAGGTGAATTTACAGGAGAAAGAAGCGATCGCCAAGTATTACCAATTCATCTGGAAACTCTTTTTCCTAGAATATTTGATTTTTCCTGCTGCCTGTCTATTGGCTTAGAGAGCTTGCACCATTTTCACCGATGGGCAGGAGGTCC
>JALYGX010000261.1 GCA_030776905.1 Cyanobacteriota bacterium
GTTCGCCCTGTTGAAAAATTATCCTGAGGACAACGGAAAGACCCCGCACGAGCAAAATAAGGAGAATTGCGCTCATCCAGGCGGTAGCGGAAGGAATCCAATTGGGCCAATTTCTCATCGTTCAAACTTGTACTTAGAAAGCTAGTTGTTGGATTTGATAACTTGGTCTGTTTTGTTGAGAGCCTATCTAAAAATTAGAGAACATGAAACCACAGATGGACACAGATATCTAGCCATGAGTTCAAGAACTTTCCAAATAGCCTCTCAGTTTTTAAGCTGCAAATGTCAGCAAATTCTGATACACGGTTTCAATGCTGCGTACTTCGGAAGAGACATCTGCCTCTAGTTTTTTGAGTCGTTCCAATTCTGCACCTTGATTTATTTCATAGGATTCCTTTTGCTTAAGCAGATTATCTAGTTCAGCTTTCCGGGCTTGGATGTCGTCATCAATCCGCTTGGTAACTTCATGCTCATAAGCATCAAAGCACTCTTTAACAGCATCATGAACGGGTAACCATTGTTCGTTTGCCACCTGAGGTAAATATTTGACCAATTCTTTCTTTGCCGTCTTCACTAATTCTTGTCGAGCTTGATCGGCTTGCACAAAACCAATCCCCATCCCAATTAAGGCTAGTCCAATTGGACCTAAGAAAATACCAGTCACTGCGGTAATAATGCTACCCACGCCAATCACAGCAACGTAATTGAATAGGATGTTCTTCCAGTCGAAACCTACACCAGCCATTGCGACGCCTGCAATGTTACCGCGAGCTAGTGAAAATAGACCCATTGCCCACTTCGTCCATGCTGGAGTGTTATCATCTTCGGCTGAGGTATGTGGATGAATATTAACTTTTTGCCCTGTCAGCTTTTCAGTAATCTGATTTGTTACCTGAGTGTAGGAAGCACCATACTCAGCCGCACTTTTGGATAGATTGGCAAAGCCTGCATTCATCTGTTGTTCTGCTGTTAAGCTCCAAGCGGCAAATTTGTCAGTAATATACTGCTCAAACGCGCTTTGCAGGGAGGCATTGAAGGCTTCCCGTTTCCCCTTATTGAGGAAGTCCAGCATTTTTAGCTCAGGCTGATAGCGGAGGAAATCTGTTTCAAAGGTGTTTCCTAAATTTAGGACGTAGGAACGGAAAGAATCTGCGATCACTCTTGCTTGAGTATCTCTGGTGGAGTGAATTTCTTGTTGAAATTGATTGCGGATATTCGCCAGTTTGTTGAATTCCGGTTCAACTGAACTGATTTTTTGTTTCAGTTGATTGACATCTTGCTCTAGTAAAGGAACACGACGCTCAACCGCTTCCCGTGTATTGGTATAAGTTTGCCGTGCTAAGGCTCTAGCTTGCCGCAATTCTGCGATCGCGCGTTCCTGGGTCAAAAAGGTATTGAGTGCCCCCATGAACTCTGGAAAGCCTGTTCCCTCCAGCGAGGCTGAAGAATTCTTCATCCGCTTTCTCAGCGCCTTAATCGCGGAAATCTCAAAAACCCGCTCATCGTAAATATCATGTCCATCCACCTGGCAATATTCAGCCAAGTTGGCTTTGAAAACTCGACGCAGTTTCCCTTCTGCTTCTTGCAGTTCTTCCACGTCATCCGGGTCAATCAGTCCCTCTTTCACCTGATCCCAAGCATTAACCAAAAAGAAGACCGATAACCCGCGACCTTTGAGGTAATTTTCTAGATAACGACGTTCTCCAAGGGTACAAGGCTGCGATGCTCTCAGCACAAACAGGATTGCATGGCAATTATTGATATACCCTAATGACAGTTCGTTACGGGCTTCTGTATCGTTTAGCCCTGGACTATCAACAATTTCAATTCCTTTTTCCAAGAGCGGTAAGGGATACTCGACTACTGCATAGTCAACTCCAGGAAAAGCCTGCTTTTTCTCTTGTTCGAGTTGCTTGGCTTCGGCAGGGTCAATCGTATATTTATGCTTAAACTGTTGAAAGCCTAGCTGTTCCGGTCTTCTCTCATCCTTAAAGTAAACGGTAACTTTCTTTTCGGAACCGTACCGTAGAACCGTTAGCAAGGCCGTACAGGGATTTACGTCACTGGGCAGTAAGTTTTCCCCAATTAAGGCATTGAGAAAAGTGCTTTTGCCCCGTTTCATATCTCCTAAAACCAGAAGTCGAAATACGCCACTGCGGAGATTCTTGCTGGCAATATTGATATCTTCTATTTGTGTCTCTAAACCCAGTCCACCAGAGTTCTGCTTTCCTTCTGATTCGGATTTGCTCAAGGTATCGGCAATTCTACCCAGGGAATTGGCTACCTCATAGCGTACTCGCGTGACGCGATCCAAATCATTGAGAAAACTATCAGCTTCAATTTTGTAACTCATGTTTGTTAGTGGATAATTTACTGGCTTTTGGGCAAGGTGGACAAGGTATTTGGATGAGTCTGCCGTTTAGGAACTGCTGGGGACGGGACTAGGCAGTAGAAAACATCATTACTCCGTACTTCCTAATGCAGCTAATGCCGATTGGATTGGGTGGGAAAATTTAGAGATATGAGAGTTAGCGTTTGGGGCGATCGCTTTCCAAAAAGATTTTGTAAGCCACCCAAGCAACTGCCCCAACCATAATCACTGTGGCAAGCCATGTCGCCACTCTGATAGCAATTACAACAGTTACAACGACAGCTAAAAACTTCCCAACATTTACAAGTTTTCCGTACCACGGCTTCAGGGAACTGTTAGGTTCTCGATGCTTCGCGGTTTGAAGCAGCGGCGGTTGATTAATTTCAGCGTCTAGTTCCCGCAGTCGAATCGCCTGCTCTCGCGCCTGAAGCTCTCGTTCCCGACGCCGCAGCTCGTTTTCTTTGTCATCTTGAGAGTTCATCAGTTTTCACCCTGCCTAGGAGTATGCACTTGTGAGATTTCCGCAGCACTAGTCTAATTCAGTTCTTGCAAAAGACAGTTTTTACGCTTGTTGCTGTAGTACTTATCCCCTTTTTGTTTGCCAATTATGCAAGAAGTTTCATGCTTATAAGCGACAAAAGTGCTTTAAGTTACCGATGGCTATTTCAGATAAATTTCCCACAACTCTAACCTCACAGTTTCACTACTGCCTAGTTTAAAGTTATAAAAATTTAATTAAAGACGTATAACACTATGACGCGATCGCCTGAGAGTCGTGCGCGTTAGTGAAGCGGTGGGATAACACTCGACAGGAATTAGGGCGATCGCATTTACAGTAAGTGCGACAGGGTATGCATGGGACGAGAACCCAATAGCGGTTAGTTCTCGTCTTCTACGTGCGTACTTTTAGAATTAATAAACGTTTCTTTTGAGTCCTGTACTCCCTTCACTCGTGCTGCCGAGCGCCTTCCTAAAGCCGCCTTGAGGCTCCCTTGAGATATTTCTCCTTCGATACGAATCTGAATTTTCGGACCAGAGCTAGCTAGACGAATAATCATTCCATCGATAACTGGCACTTGGGTAATTCGTTTGCCATCGATATAGGTGCCATTTGCACCTAAACTGACAATTTCCCAATCCGAACCATTGCGGCGTAACTCTACATGGTGACGGGAGACTACTGCACTGTAGAGAATAACCTCATTATCTGTTGACCGCCCAATCCGAATCAGTGATTCGGTTTCAAAAGGCCAACTTTGAACAGGTACAGATTGGAGGGGATGCAGCAGGGTCAGAGTAATCACTGGTGTTACATCTTTCAAAGACTTTCGCCTCGTGGCCTGAGACTTTTTACACTTCTGTGCCGACAGGCATGGAAGTTCTGTTCTCATTTCACTAACGCTGTTGCCAGGGTTAGTAGGAGCGAATCCAACCTCTAAAGGGATGAATTCACTCTCCTCAAATGATTATCCAATATGTTAGAGATTCTGGCAGAAGTGATGAGTTATTAATACCTCATCAGTCGTTGCCACTCTCGCTTAGGCAGCAGTTACCAAGCATATCTTATGATAATTGCTTGTCCAGCCTACAAAACTCGGCAACTTATAGTGAGTGCCAAGGATAGCTGAATTATCATCTCAAGGCTATCACTTAAGCTATTAGTCGGCAATTTGCTCTCACCCCTCACCCCTAACGCCACAATTGTTTGGCGAGGTTTTACGAGCAAATCGCTTTCCTAGCCGTAGTAGGAGTATTAGGCATTTTGGAACAAAAAGGTTACTTGGTCACCTTTGCCTAAACTAATGCGATCGCCTGCCCGCAATCGATGCCGATTACCTCTGGAGAGGGGCGTGTGGTTGACATAAGTGCCGTTGGAACTCCCGACATCTTCAATGTAGTAGGCATCTCCCTCGACTCGGATATCGGCATGAACTCTGGAAACGATGTCTGAGTTGGGAAAACCAGAAACGTCAACATCAGGCGGAATCTGCTCATTGGGCTTACCGATATGAATCACAGAGAGATTCGACGGCAACTCAATCTGCGTATTGGTTTGGAGGTGTAACAGTTGAGCCGACTGTACCTGTAACTGAGTTCTGGCATTGCCTGGGGAAGCTACAGGG
>JALYGX010000262.1 GCA_030776905.1 Cyanobacteriota bacterium
CCACTAAGCGTCAAATCGACTACATTATCGGCCCTGGTCTCCCAGGACGAGCGCGTTTTCCAGAGCTGGAACTGGAGCGCGATGCCAAGCGTATCGATAATCTCTATCGAGATGTATTAGAACAGCAGGTTGCCAACGACCCGATAATTCGCACGCCCGATTTGCCTAACCCCTTCGGCTCGTCTCTGCGATATCAATCTGGATTAGGTCGCTTCGGCAGCCCTGTAGAGGGCAGTGAGTTTAGGTTTGAGACACTGCCACCACGGTAGCGGCTTGGTAAGGCATTACCCAAGCGTGACGGCTTTTCAAAGCAAGTTTTTCAATTTATCCAGGGTGCAGGAGTTGAACCTGCCTTGGGCGAATTATGAGTTCGCTGCCTCAACCGCTCGGCCAACCCTGGTTATTACTATTCATTATTCTAGAGTAAGTGCTAAAACAGACAAATAAAATAGAAACGTTTTGTCTGTTATGGTATCAAGCCCTTCCATTAACTATTCTTGTATCGCACGGCTGTGAGCTGTAAGACAGGCAGGACATACAGCATGTTATGCAGCAACTCGGAGTAACTTAAATCACTGATGAAATTCAACTCGACTGTGGCGCTCACCTTAATTCTGCTGGCAATGATGTTAGGTGCTGGTTTTGTGAGTGCAATGTGGGGATTTACTATCGGTCACGAAGCGCTCAAAGGCGTTACCCAACCCGATGTCCGCCCAACTAAAAAGCTAGCGGAGAATCAGCAGGTGTCTCTTGGCAAAGAAGGAGTACCGATTTTGCGAGAAGAAGATATCCTGGTCAATGTTAATGACTACATCAAAGGCAAAATTAAGGACTCGAAAAGCGAGAACGCTGAAGAAAAGGACAATCAAGCAGACAAAACTCAGTCTCAGCAGAAGCCAACACCCACACCATCTGCCACGCAGGCATCCTTTACAACGACAAATCCCAGTCTCAAATTACCCGTCAAAAGTCAGGATCGGGGAGTAACCTTAGAGGTAAGCTCCGCCACTCAACAGGGAGGTTCTTTATTGCTAAATGTCAGCTTAAAGAACGATGGGACAAATCCTGTACGGTTTCTTTACAGTTTTTTGAATGTTACGGACGACCAGGGTCGTGCCCTGAGCGCGATTACAGAGGGCTTACCGGGAGAATTGCCCCCTAATAGCGAGGCATTTTCGGGTACAGTGAGTATCCCGACCGCTTTGCTAGAGGATGCAAAAAAGCTTTCACTGACCCTAACGGATTATCCTGATCAAAAACTTCAGTTGAAAATGTCTGAGATTCCCGTAGCGCGGTAAATCGCTACGGACAAGGTAAACGTAAAAACTCGAAATTTTTACTTTTGCCTTTTACCTTTTAGCGTTAATAGGCTTGCCAACCTGATGCTTCTCCTAACAGTGAGTGTTTCTGCTAACCTCACCGGTCGAGACATTCTACTGCGATTGCTATCGGTGCTACTACTGATTGCAATTAATGCCTTTTTTGTCACAGCTGAGTTTTCGATGGTTTCAGTGCGGCGATCGCGTATCAATCAACTAGTTGATGCGGGTGATGTCCAGGCGAGGACTGTCCAATCACTACAACGAAGCATTGAGCGGCTACTCTCAACAACTCAGTTAGGAATTACCCTTTCTAGTTTGGCACTTGGCTGGATTGGTGAAAGTACAATGGCAAGGTTGATGACGACGGCGATCGCACAACTACCACTGCCACGAGCCGTTAGCTCGCTTCTTGCCCATTCCCTGTCGATACCGGGCACATTTTTCCTAATTGCCTATCTGCAAATTGTTCTTGGTGAACTTTGTCCCAAATCCGTTGCCTTGCTTTACTCAGAACAGCTAGCGCGGTTTCTGGGTCCTCCGAGCCTGGTAATTGCCCGTTTTTTTAATCCATTCATTTGGATTTTGAACCAATCGACTCGCTGGCTGCTGCGACTCGTAGGCATTCAATATACGGGTCAAGGTTGGTATAACCGAGTAACACCAGAAGAGTTACAGCTAATTATCACCACCGAACGCGAATCTCCGGGCCTAGAAGCGGAGGAACGAGAACTCCTCAATAATGTATTTGAGTTTGGCGAGGTTTTAGCGGCAGAGGTGATGGTTCCCCGCACTAGCATTGTCGCGCTTTCTCGTAGCGCCACATTCCAAATGTTGCTAGAGGAAATTGCTAAGACAGGTCACCCTCGCTATCCGATAACAGGCGAATCCCTGGATGACATTCTGGGAATTATCTACTTCAAGGAGTTAGCTGAACCTTTATCTCAAGGACAGCTAGCCTTAGATACACCGATCCTACCGTGGATTCGTCCAGCTCGATTTGTACCGGAATTCACGCCACTCAATCAACTATTGCCCTTGATGCAGCGATCGCATTTGGCAATGGTCATGCTAGCGGATGAGTTTGGGGGTACAGCAGGGTTAGTCACCCTCAAAGATTTGATTGCCGAAATTATTGGCAACCACCCCGAAGCAGAAAGTAAAGAAGACTTAGCTGTACAAATTCTGGACGAGCGCACGTTCTTAGTGCAGGCGCAAATGGACTTGGAATCTGTCAACGAACTGTTGAATTTGCACTTACCCTTAATTGACGAATACCACACCTTAGGAGGGTTTATACTCTACCAGTTTCAGAAACTTCCCGTACAGGGTGAAACCCTACACTACGACGATCTCGATTTAACCGTTGTCTCTGCTGAAGGACCGCGCCTGCATCAAATTTGCATCCATCGGCAGGCACCAGCACCACCACCGGAAGATATTTCTGTACCCAATAGGATTCAGCACTTTCAAGACTGATCTAGTGAACAGTGTTAATGAACCTATTGTAGCCACCTGAGCTTTTTTACCATGAGCAAGTCTCAACCCCTACGGTGCGTGGTTCGTGACGGGGTGACAACCCCGTCAGCTACTCACCTTAGACCTAGCCAGGTTAATAACCCTTGCCCTGTGAAAAATTCCAGTAACACTAGACCGACAAAACCAATCATGGCAAACCGTCCGTTGATTTGCTCAGCGTAGGGTGTCCAACCAAAAGCTGGTTCGGGTCTGTTAAAGGACTCTGGAGGGGTTTGAGAAGTAGTAGGTGTTTCAGATTTCATGGCTTTGACGCAACGTCCTCCCCAGAGGCTTCAGACTCCAAATTTTGTACGGCTTCAATGAGCGATCGCACTTCCGTAACGCCAGCCGATGGTTCAAACCCTAAGGGGAATTTGCCACGCGCCAGCATCCTTAGTCCCAGTGGTCCCAAACTCATCAACCCCTGAATATCCCGGAAAGAATTTCCCACCACTTGCAAGCCAAACTTGCGCTCATCAATCCAGCCTCCTTGTTTGACCAAATCAATTAGCACTTTACGATGGCGGATTTGGCGGCTAGCTTGGTCATCCTTGCGATCAAGAATTTCCTGCTTGATTTTACCAATTTGCTCCATTGGTGCTACATCCATTGGGCAAACCGTATTGCACATATAACAGCGAGTGCAGCCCCAGACGCCTTGAGTGCCTTTGTTGTATTCTTCTAAACGATGTTCTGTTGTCGCATCGCGAGAGTCTGCCACCATCCGTTGTGCCTTAGCTAGGGC
>JALYGX010000263.1 GCA_030776905.1 Cyanobacteriota bacterium
GTATGAGCTGATACTTCCGACAAAACCTGAGATTCCAGTTGCCGAAAAGCGTCTTCACCATCCCGTGCAAAAATCTCGTTGATTGTTTTACCCGCAGCTTGTTCAATCAGGGCGTCTGTATCAATAAAACCATAGCCGAGTTGACGCGCTAGTAGACGCCCTACTGTGGTCTTACCGACCCCCATCATGCCAATGAGAAAAACATTTAATCCTTTTAACAAGTCATTCACCTGAGAAAGCACCTCTTTAGCTCTCAGCTACTGATATTACATCCTCGCTGGCTTCAAACACTTTAGTTAAGGTGGCGTTTAAAGTTTTATGATTTGCGATCGCTAACTGACTTGGTTATCGTTGGGTAGAGAACTGAGAAGTAAACGTTCCTCAAGGAGCGCCGCTCAGTGGTTTGTCATCTAGCGCCGTTTGCTCCATTAGTTTTTGGGTAAGATAGAGCCTCACCACAGGTTGTAGCGTAAAGCTGGTGGCACTTTTCTCAATCAGCGATCGCCGTTGTAAAGTCAGCGATTGAGTAAGGCAAAACTTTTTTTCCTCCATAACTAAATTCACCAAAGCTTTAGTGACCAGCTTGAGACCCATATCCTCAGTGCTAAGTTCTAGCTCCTTCACTCCTCAGCACTCAGCACTTTTGGTGAAAATATTAGAACCCTAGCGCTGTAGTGTAACAGATTCAGAACAAATGGCTAAGGAATTTGCTCACAAGTGTTAGGTGCTACCAGCCTAACTATTCCGCTATGCTAAACTTCAAAGGTACTTCATCAAAACTTCATGTAAGCTTTACATCCTTTTCATCACAACTAGTGATGGGTCGATAGATGAAGTGACTGAATACCGTATTTTCAAGCTAGCGGCCTACAAAGCAGCTTTATTGAGTGCGGTTTGCGTTCACACTAAATTCCCAGAAAGGCTCGCAATACTCAGTTTCAAACGGCTGTCGATTAGGGTTAAAAGGAATATGCTCCTGATTCGTAATGTTGTCCAACAAGCGCTTTCTACCGGGTATTTGACATTAGAAGCCGAAGAGCAATTACGGCAAATGCTGTCCAAGAAGTACGAGAATGAAGATCTGAACGCTTTTATGACTTTACAGCAAGCCGCAATGGCAGGTCTGGTCAAGCAAGAATCTCGCGAACTGCTGCGTTCCTAGATAGTCCCAAAAGATAAGGGTGTGGAAGCTAAAACCTACGCATCCACGAGCTATCGCCGCCTTTGTTGGTTCTGGCTCTCATCATTAAAATCCTCGTCATCCTCAAATCCCCAGTCTTCATCGTCGTCCTCCGGTTCAACGGGTTTCTGATACGGCGGTGTAATTACCCGATAGTTAGCATCGTAGACCGCATCGGCTTTCCCAACACCTGAGTTACTTTGTTCCCGGTAGCCGTAGGAGTAGACAGAGCCAGATTGAGAGCCAGTTTTCGGTTCCTGCTTCACTTCGTAGTTGGTGCGATCGCTTTGAGGAGTTCCTGTTGGGCGCTCTTCATCAAAGTCCCAATCCTCATCACTTTTCTCCTCCCAATCAGAGGTGGCACTGCTTTTAGGTGTTTCTGGGGGGGGAGGCGGTGGAGTATAAGGAGTTTGACCTGTCGCTGCCGGGTTTGCGTAACTTTCACGACGAAACGAACGGCTTTGGGGCGGTGCTGCGTCAGGTTCTTCAATACGGCGAGTTGAGAAACCTCTTTGGAGGTAACTGAGGAATTGCAAGACGAAACTAGTGATAGCTCCAGCCGCGATCGCAATTCCAATCCACGCCGATAAGGGCAAGATAGCTGTCTGCATCCCCAAAAACACTAGCGATAGTACTGGCGACAAATTGGAAAAGGCAAACAACGCCAATCCCCCCAGTACCAACAAGAGCAATACAATCCGAGTCACAGGCATTTCAATAGAGTCTTGAGATATGAATTAATGACTTATTACTTTCTTCAACTACCCCACCCTACGAGAGCTTCTTCCTGAAGTGCTAACTCTAGGTTACTTCTTTAATCCCCACTCAGCACTCAGTACTCCCTAATGTCCTTGCCAGCGATTCAGAGGAATGCAATCAATATTTAGCTGATCTAAGGCACGCGCTACAACAAAGTCCACCAAATCCTCAATGGTTTGAGGGTTGTGATACCAAGCTGGGATAGCTGGCACAATTCTTACCCCTGCCTCTGCTAGCGCCGTGAGGTTCCGCAGGTGAATCAAGCTCAACGGCGTTTCGCGAGGCACAATCACGAGTTGACGCCCTTCTTTAAGTTGAACGTCAGCGGCACGCTCCAACAAGTCGGAACTCAAGCCCGTTGCGATTTTTGCCACAGTACTCATACTACAGGGCATAATCACCATCCCTAAAGCGCGGAACGAGCCACTGGCAATAGTTGCTCCCACATCCCCCCAACGGTGGCAAATCAGTTTACCACCTGTGGATACCCCCGCCTGTTCGCGCCAGAATTGCTCCTGTTGGTCGGGTTCTGGAGGCATCCGAGTATCCTGTTCTGCCTGCCAAACCATATAAGTTGATTTTGAGGCAACTAGTTCAATGGTATAGTCGGCCTCCAGCAGAAACTTCAAAGCCCTTACGGCGTAGATTAAGCCGGAGGCACCTGTGATGCCCAAAATTAGAGGAGTTGTTCTTTGTGCTTTGTCCGTTGTCATTTGTCCTTGGTCAGTTATTTGTTGTTAGTTGTCAGTTGTCAGTTATCAGTTGTCAGTTACTCATGACCAATGACCAATGACTAATGACTCATTCCTCTAAATCTTCACTACGAGCTACGCTACCGCCGCCGACGGTTACGAGGTCAATTTGCTGACGGTAGTAATCGACGCTCTTGACTTGGACTTCCACCCGATCGCCTAATCGGTAAGCTGTGCGGTTTTTACGACCCACCAGGCAGGAGTGGCGAGAGCGATACTCGTACCAGTCATCTTTCAAAGAGCTAACGTGAACGAGTCCTTCCACCAGCAAGTCTTCAATTTCGACAAAGAACCCGTAGGACTGAACCCCCGTGATTAAACCACTGAAGACATCGCCCGTCCGTTCTTTCATCTGTTCGGCTTTCTTTAATCCCTGCAAATCGACCTCGGCATCGCTAGTCATTTTCTCGCGGTCGTTGAGATGCGGTACCAAGGACGTAGCTTGAAATTCCAGTTCTTGCTGCAATTCCGGTGGCAAAGCATTCCAGTTGATGTTGCCGTGGCTATTGCTATGACCTAGATTGACCTTTTCTTTGGAACGGGTCGAGCGGCGATCGCGTCCTTTATCAAATAGCGATCGCAGCACCCGTTGGACGAATAAATCCGCATAACGCCGTAGGGGTGAGCTGCAATGGGTATAGCCTGTGTTCAAGGCTATACCAAAATGGAATCCGGGTTTAGAACTGTAACCCACTGGCTTTAAGGTGGACTGTAACAAATAAGTCAACACTTTCGGAGCCGTTGATTTGGCAAATAGCTGGGTAAAGCGTTGATAGTCTTGGGGAGTAACTTCCTCCTCCTGCTGTAATTGCATATCTAGCTGGAGATTGCTACCCAACTTGATTAAATCCTGAAGCTCCTCGGCATCTGGTGCAGACTGCACGCAGTATAGTGCTGGTAAGGACAAGGCTTGCAAATGAGAAGCCACGGCTTGATTCGCCAACAGCACTAAATCCGTTAATAGCGCTCGGATTGGGAGAGATGGGGAAGCGACGATCGCTCCGATGCGTCCTTCATCTTTATAAGGATAAGGGTACTGATTCTCCAACAAATTCAGTTCAACCGCTCCCCGTTGCTGTCGCTGCGCTTTTACCGCCGGACTTAAGGTAAAGAACAGCTCTTTGAGCATTTCCAGAGCGGGTGCTAAGTTTGGGTCAGTTTCCTGATGCTCGCCTAGTAGTGACTGTACCTGCTCGTAACTGAGTGGGTGGTCTACCTGAATCACGGAGGGTTGAATCTCAAACTCTACCAGTTGACCGCTCTCATCTATAGTAAGCAGTACCGAGAGGGCCAAGCGGTCTTCATCAGCTACTAAGGAGCAACGACTGGCAACAGCATCCGGCAACAAAGGCAGTATGGTATCTCCCAGATAAACTGCTGTACCACGCTTTCTGGCTTCTTTATCCAAGGGAGTATCAGGCGAGACAAAAAAAGCAACATCAGCGATGTGAACGCCCAGTTGCCACTGTCCTGCCTCAGTTTTTTCTAGGGTGAAAGCATTTTCTACAATTTGGTTTTCGTTGGGTTGAGATTCGCTTTCGATTGTTACGGTAAGAAGTGATCGCAAATCAAGGCGCTTTTTTAAATCTGTTTTGCGGATTTGTTTGGGTAAGGCCTCGGCGGCGGCGAGAATCTCGTCTGAGAAATTGCAGCGTAAATCGTGCTTGCAACAGACGATATCCGTGTCGGCGGCGTCTTCCGCATCACTTCCCAGGACGCGAGCCACCCTGCCAATTGGCGGGTTCGCTCCTAGGGGGTAGCGTAGCACTTCGACGTGAACCAGATGGTCAATAGCCTGCTCTAAACTATCATCCTTCGGTTGGAGGTCTAGTTCAAACAGGAGTCGGTCATCTAGGGGCACCGCTTGGTAACCGTGATTTGTTTGCTTGACTCGCGCTAGCACCGAAGGATTAACCCGTTCTAGAATTAACCGCACCTGACCTTCGGGAGAGCGGCGACGGCTACCTTCTTTAGTAATTTTTACTAAAACGCGATCGCCATTCCAGGCCGTACTCAGATGATTCTTCTGAATATAGATATCATCAGCTCCCTCAACATCTTGGATCGCAAAGCAAAATCCCTTACTCGAACAGCGCAGCTTGGCTTCGACAACGTCGTCTTCGTGGATGCGACGGTATCTGCCGCGATCTTTAACCAAGATTCCGATTTTTTCCAAGGCATCCAAGGCAATTTGGAGTTTTTCCAGACTCTCCTCATCCTGGCAACCGAGTTTCTTCTCCAACACTTTGGGAGCCACTAATTTTTCATCTGTGAAATTAGACAGTAATGAAGCGATTGAAAATTCCATCCAACAATCCTTTTTATCCGAGCGTGGTTTTTTTGCTCCTACCCTGTTGGCAATGCGCTCACATGAATGTGACGGTATCCAGGAGAATACCAACAACGGGTATCCACTGGTGGCGGCGCGTTCATTGCCCAAACCGACTGTTGACTGTACCTGTTGTGTTCCTTGCACGAGACTCTGAGCCTCAAGCCACACTTGAGAGGTGGATAACTCGCTGCGAGATGTGCCAGATCCCTTGAGTAAGTGCCGAGTTGTACTAGTGTTTCAACGGCAATGGCACGTTCGCGCAGCTATCTTTTTACACAGTGCGATCGCTTCTCCAGAACGCAGTTGTCATAAAACAGGAATAGGAATGCAACGGCATGGGAGAAGTAATCGCTACCGGGTGAAGCGTGCTTGAGCCACCCAGTTTCTCAGCTTCGGGACACGTACTTTGACACACTGCTTTGTAAAGTACTCTTGTCACTTTTCCTTTTGACCTTTCCTATTTTTGATTTTGGATTATTGGACTGGTGGCTGCGTTTCAAGCTCCCGGATTCGTCCGTGTGAACTCAAGTCTTAGCCCTTAAGCCAACATTACTCAACCCCCCAAATTTATTTGTGGGGTTAATCCAAAATCTAAAATCGGATGACTCGCTTGACGGCAAGGGCAATGGGTTACAGTGACAATGGACAGTCTTTTATTATTCTAGGTTCTAGGCGTCCGTTCACAAAATCCCTTCTCAAAAAGAGCGTATATACTTTTTAGGGCAAGGTACGCGACTCAGGGAAGTGGTGTATAAAGCTATACCCGCTCTTGCAAGCCGGTGAAAAATTTATGTTTACTCAGTTCCGAATTCGTTATCCCAAAGGCAGCTTAGTCACCGAGCTAGTGACCATTGATCGCAGCAAGTACATCGTGCGTTGCTGGGTGCAAAATGAGGGAACAACCCTGGCGACAGGTTTGGCGGCAGCAGATACAGTTGAATTGGCAGAAGACCAAGCCAGAACTCGTGCATTAGAGGCTTTAGCCCTCGACAGCTCAACAGTCACCCCGCAACCGGAAACACCAGCCGTTACCAATGGTGAAGTCTTAGTATCGCCTCAGCCAACGCCTATAACTGCCAGAGCATTCCCAGAGGCTACTAGCGTCACTACCCCTACGCGATCAGAAAGTCTGGTGCAACCTCAACCAATGCGAGTTCCAGAAACCACTATAGCCAGCGAGGCTAGAAGTTTGTCTAGCCTTGAGCCAAAGCGTGAGGAGGTTGCTGATCGCGTGACAGCAACACCACTATTAGCGGATGAGATAAGCTATCGTTATGATGAGTATGACTTACCTGAGGTCGAGACAACTCAGGAGGCTGAAACTCCGCTGTGGGCGGCAGAAAAGACTTCCACAACGCCACTTAATGATCTACCCGTTCCGTCTTACGCTGAGAAAGAACTTGAGACAGATACGAACGAAACACCTTCAACAGCTAGCCCTGTTGACTTCTCTGATATCATTTCCAGAACTAATGTAGAACTCAAGCGTTTGGGCTGGACGAATCAACAGGGGCGCGATTATCTAGTACAAACTTACGGAAAGCGATCGCGCCAGCTCCTAACGGATGGTGAATTGCTAGATTTCCTACATCATCTAGAATCTGAGCCATCACCACAAGATTAAAGGTTAGGGGTAAGGAGCTAAAGACTAGCCAGTTCCTAAAATAAATTAGCCGTAAATTTCGGAATGATTACAAATTTTTAGTAACCGGGAAAAAGATAAAAGAAAAGGAGGAAAGGACATTAGAGCCACTTTATTCCTTTACCTTTTACCTTTTCCCGGCTGAGTCATTCCGTGATTTCAGCAACGTCACTTTTCCTTAAACAGCGACAGGGGTACGT
>JALYGX010000264.1 GCA_030776905.1 Cyanobacteriota bacterium
TTTTTGGGTCGCGATCGCTTGAGCCACAGCTTGCCGCAGCTGAATCAAATCCTGCTGCATATCGTCTACAGCTTGTTCCAGAACTTTCTCTGGATCTTCCGCTTTCCCGACCAAGCTGTTAATGTTGGCGCGAATTACGCGCAGGATGCGATCGATTAATCCCATAGCAGCTCTCCATTCACGTTGCGGGTGGGGGAATCACTAACATCATGGTATCTTAAAGTCAAGACCCGGTTTTAAATTTCTAATTTCTAGCCCCTAAGGATGATATATGGAGGCAGAAATTCCCTGGCGCTTGAGTTCCTCAATTAATGTTTTCGCCTCAGACTCGGTCTTGAAGGCTCCCATTTGAATTCGGGAACCTTTTGGGAAGTTTTCCACATAGGCGTCAGCCACGATAGTTCTGGCTTGCTCTAGAGCGCTCTCACTAGTAGAGTTAACCAGCACGTAGTAGTAACCATCTACTTTTCCTGTGGAACTGGCGGCGACTTGTTCCGGAGAGGGAGATGCTTGTGGCTTCTTCGTCACGGTAGGTTTAGCAGCTATCGGTGACGGCTTTGACTTTGACTTAGTAGAGGCTGAACTGGGAGTGTTGGCTCGTTGTGTCGATGCTGCGGTCGGTAAGGGAGCAACCTGTGGTGCTGTCGTAGACGGAACAACTCCTGGCGGTGGAGTAGGTGGTAAAAGCACTGAAGATAAATCTGAAGAGCGTCTGGGCAGAGCCGCATTAGGCACGACAGAGGGAGCGGTTCCTATTGCCCCAGTGTTAGGCAAAGCGGGTAGTGAGGGAACCTGCGCTGGCGACGGCGACGGCGACGGCTTAGAATTGCCTTCCAAGTGACTCAGGGTATTTAAATTCAAATCTACAAATTCATCAGAAGCCAAATCGGGACCATTAACGACGGGTGAATCGTTGGCTGGAGCGCCCTGCGGCACGGACGTTTCTGTGGATCTTTGGGCTGTAGTCGGCGTCTTGGAGGCAAACAATAGGTCAAAACCCAAAGCGGCGATCGTGGCTCGATTAGTGATGAGGTAGGCAAGAGTCGCGCTCGAAAGCAGTAAGAGTAATATCGAACCAACACCCAGTGGCGTTAGCAGTTTATCAGTGAAACGCTTTCGGGGCGGAGCGCTTTTCTCTTCTTCTGCTAGACTCCGCAGCAGTTTTTCCGATGATTCTAGATAGTCCTGTGGCGGCGTCTGGGTAGCTGCTACCGTCACCAAATCGCCTCTTCCATCTGCTGATTCTTCAGGACGGTTCAGTGACTGAGTAACACTTTCCTCCGCCGTTAAGTTCTTATCCGTTGCGTTAGCCGGGAAAGGCACAACTCCCCCAGCAGTCGGTTCGGAAATGGGGGCTGAGGTGGTTTCCAGTTGACCCGTCTGAGTTATCTGCTCGCGATCGCTCTCCTGAGTTGGTGTCCCTTCTGGTATCGGTTTCACCATTGCCAGGGGAAACATTATGGGAGGGGCAGTACTCATTCCTAACGCGGGTTGTTGAGTTGGACTACTGACCCGTTCGACGGAAATTAACTCTATCGGTTTACGGGTCTGGTGACGACCCAAGCCACGGAGTGACGTTACTGGACGCCCCGATCGCTGCCGTCGGTAGCGGGCTAATTCCTCTTCTAGCTGCACATCAAGGCTGACCAGAGCAGCTTGCAAGACTGGGTTGATTGACGGATTTGGTGAAGAGCGAGTTGTGGACTCAACTGAGATGTTTTGGCTCATGAGGAGTACTTAATGGTAAGTTTTGGAGTTTAAATCCCACAAAAGGAGTTTGTAGAAATGACTCTCGCTGTCAGTTTATTACAGGGTTTAGGGTTTTGAGGCAATAGATCGTAGGTAAAGAGTAAAATCTACACCTCCCAGGTCATTAGATTACGATTCAGGGATAGAGGCATTGCCATCCTGAGGATTGCTCCGACCAGAAAGCCCGTTTAGTAGGGATGAACACCTATGCTGAAATCTCTCAATCATATATTAGGTGCGGTTGAAAATCAGGCGCACTGGCAAGAACCCCAGCAGTTCCAACGCTTGCTCAATGTTTGGCATCAAGTTGTGGGAGAAACAGTGGCGCATCACACGCGACCCTATTCCATGTCTAGAAATGTGCTTTATGTTGCCACTTCTAGCTCGGTTTGGGTTCAAGAACTAAAATTTAAGCGCCATTTTATGCTGAAAAAGCTAAATGCCCACTTACCCAGCACCCTGACTGACATTCGCTTTTCTACCACCGAGTGGCAGAAGGACAATTCTACAGGAAATTGGGGGTTAAAGTCTCCATCTACTTTATGGCAAGAGCATCCCAGTCACGTTGTTGAGATAGCGTCTACGTCACCCTCTGGTCAAACTGTCTTGTCTCAAGACCCCTATTCGGTTTTTCAAAACTGGGCTGAAGCGATGCAGGCGCGATCGCTTTCTTTACCCCTTTGCCCCCAGTGCCAGTGCCCCACTCCACCCGGAGAACTCCAGCGCTGGGCTGTCTGTGGTTTGTGTGCTGCCAAGCAGTGGCAAAGATAGCTAAATTTGTCCTTAGGCTTCCCCTACGGCTCCTGGTATCTGTAAGAGCGTGGCTTCTCGCTCTAGAAAATGCGGTAGATGCCTTAGATGGGCTAAAATTCCCTCAAGCTCTCCTCAACTTTCGACGAAGTCGATGACCTCAAAGCTAATCCCCAGAGGCGTTACTAGTTGCTGCAACTTTTCTCTATTGAACAAGGGTTGAAACCTGATTCCTTACCTAAAACTTTGTATCTTCCGATAGATACCGTTCCTAGTTTGGCTTGATCCCCGTATGGTTTAAAGAGATATAAGTAGGTTTTGTCACGATATGTATTTAATATGTGTCTTTTTTTTACAGGAATTGTATCTATCCATAACACAATAATAAAGAAAATCTAAACCTTGTATTTCGCTTGGGGATCGCTACAATCTAGGCAGGCTCAATGTTTGCTAGTTTAATAGCCTAAATGGGTAGGTAGCAAAATTGGAGATGAAGAGGAAATAAAATTTATTCCCAAAGAGAACCCCCATGAAGACATTGAATTTTCCAACTTCTGCCTGCCGGTATTGTCGCCATTACTGCGTCGAGGGACGACGTGGGGGTATGTGTCAGCAACTCGGCGTGCCTGTTAGGGGTAGCTGGAAAGCCTGTTCTTTAGCCTTACCACCTTTTGCACCTTCTTGGGAAAGTATCGAAGGGATTTTACAGGATGACAAATTGATGCTAAAAGAGGCGCTTTCTCTGGGTCGTACTCTAGACAGTTCTGAACTAGACCCATCTGAAGAAAAGACCTCTATCTCCTCTGAAACCTTAGACCTGGACATGGTACTCGTATAACTCCTCATCAACGACGAGCTAAATAGGCAGTCTATCAGTTGTGGATTACTGCCTTAATAATTTTAGAAGATTGAGACAAATTCCTGAAGAAAGCTCGACAATAATCTTAAGTTACTAGAGCCTTCAATTAAGCAATCCTTAACGTTTGAGACAAAAAAGATTTAATCCAATCATTGACCTGAAGCCTAAATTATTCTGCTCATTTTCGATCGCACTTTTGCTGAAAGCGGGTGCGATTGTTTTTAGTGAATCGGCTCTCATTTTTGGAAATAGGGCATGGAAAATAGAAAAGCCCAATTCCCAGTTCCCTATTTCCAGAGGGTTTCATCTGTATCGCCAATAAAGTGGAATGGTATAAGTCTTCCTGTTGTCAACAACTAGGGTAACCAAGGATATTGGCGAAAATCGGGCGATCGCTTTTCCAAGAAAGCCTGCTTCCCTTC
>JALYGX010000265.1 GCA_030776905.1 Cyanobacteriota bacterium
CGTGACAACTATGTCTTCTTTAGAAAAACGCTTAGAAGCCTTCCGCCAGTTACCTCTGCGGGCACAACTGGCTTTGATTGCCTCCACTCGTGCCAACCCAGTTTTAGCGAAGAACCAAGAGTATATCGCAGGTTTGGAGCGCATCCATGCCGAGTGTCTGGAAGCTTCAACCTCTCAGCAGAGGGTAGCCTATGAGAAAGCCAAAGCTAATTTGACACTCAATTAAATTGAGGATTACAGCCACGGACGTTTACAACTGTGTGAAGCTTTTTTACTTTAGGCTTTGTTGTGTTTCTATTTCAAGATGACCGCTCTAGCCACCACGGTACACTGGCAACAACTACCGCAAGTGCATCTATCGAGTTTTAAGTATCAGTAGTTCCTATGACTAACCGCCTTGCCCAATCCCAAAGTCTTTATCTTCGCAAACACGCTGAAAATCCTATAGATTGGTGGCCTTGGTGTGATGAAGCTCTCTCAACAGCAAGGGCAAACAATAAGCCGATTTTCCTTTCGATTGGTTACTCTAGCTGCCACTGGTGCACGGTGATGGAAGGGGAGGCGTTTACCGATCCAGCGATCGCTCAGTACATGAATGCCAATTTCTTGCCGATTAAGGTAGACCGGGAAGAGCGACCGGACGTTGATAGTATCTATATGCAAGCCTTGCAGATGATGACGGGTCAAGGTGGCTGGCCCCTCAATGTCTTCCTAACTCCGGATGACCAAGTGCCGTTTTACGGTGGCACGTACTTCCCTGTAGAACCGCGTTATGGACGACCTGGATTTTTGCAGGTGCTGCAAGCCGTTCGCCGCTTCTACGATGTTGAAAAAGGCAAGTTACAAACCTTTAAAGAAGAGATTCTCACTCACCTTCAGCAGGCAGCCGTGCTATCGGCATCACAAGAGTTGAGCGATGATTTGCTGGAGCGCGGAATCGAGGCAAATACGGGTGTAGTGGGTGCTGGAAGTTACGGACCCAGCTTCCCCATGATGCCTTATGCGGAGCTAGTCTTGCGGGGTACGCGATTTAATTTTGAATCGGACTATGACGCCCGCCAAGCTGTAGCTCAACGGGGATTAGATTTGGCAAGAGGTGGCATTTACGATCATGTGGCGGGTGGCTTTCACCGTTACACCGTTGACGCCACTTGGACGGTGCCCCATTTTGAAAAAATGCTCTACGACAACGGGCAGATTGTCGAGTACCTGGCGAATTTGTGGAGTGCAGGGATTCAGGAAGCGGCGTTTCAAAGAGCGATCGCAGGCACGGTTCAATGGCTCAAGCGGGAAATGACCGCTCCTCAAGGGTTCTTTTACGCTGCCCAGGATGCTGACAATTTCGCTAATCCAGAAGCGGCTGAACCAGAAGAAGGGGCGTTTTATGTTTGGAACTACAGCGAACTAGAACAAATCCTCACACCCTCTGAGTTAGCGGAACTGAAAGAAGAATTTACTGTTACGGCTGAGGGCAACTTTGAAGGTCACAATGTCTTGCAGCGCCGTCACTCCGAGCCGTTAAGCGACACGTTGGAAGCGGCTTTAGCCAAATTGTTTGAGGTTCGTTATGGTTCAAAGCCCGACACCTTAAAAATTTTTCCACCCGCCCGAAACAATCAAGAAGCCAAGACTGGTAGTTGGTCGGGTCGAATTCCGCCAGTAACCGATACAAAAATGATTGTCGCTTGGAATAGCTTGATGATTTCCGGTCTAGCGAGGGCTTACGCCGTATTCGAGCAGTCAGAGTACTGGGAACTGGCAACAAGCGCTGCCAACTTCATCTTGGATAATCAATGGGTGCAAGGACGCTTTCATCGACTCAACTACGATGGTCAACCGTCGGTGCTAGCGCAGTCGGAAGATTACGCCTTGTTTATCAAAGCGTTACTGGATTTGCATCAGGCTTCGCTGAACATAGCGCAGGGGGAAAAATCGACGCAATTCCCAACTCCTGACTTCTGGTTAGAGAAAGCCCTCAAGGTACAGGAAGAATTTGATCAATTCCTGTGGAGTGGGGAATTAGGAGGGTACTACAACGCCGCTAGTGACAGCAGTGGTGAGTTGTTAGTGCGGGAGCGTAGCTATGCTGACAATGCCACACCCTCTGCTAATGGAATTGCGATCGCTAACTTAGTACGTCTTGCTCTACTTACGGAAAACTTACAACACCTCGACCGGGCAGAGCAAGCCCTGCAAGCGTTCAGCAGCATCATGAACCAATCTCCTCAAGCCTGTCCCAGCTTATTTACCGCCTTGGATTGGTATCGCCACTGTACCCTGATTCGCTCTAGGGCTAACCAACTAACTTCCTTAATTACTCAATATTTACCTGCTAGTGTCTATCACCTAGAAAGCAATCTACCGGAAGGTGCAGTAGGCTTGGTCTGTCAAGGACTGAGCTGTTTGGAACCTGCTCTTACTCCTAAACAGTTATTGGAACAAGTGCAGCAAAGCCAAACAAGAGCCGCAAATCTTATCGCCTAATTAGGACTTTAAAACCCATATTTCGCACTAGTCAAGTGTCACACTACTTGTTTTGGGGGAATGGGGAATAGGGAATGGGAAAATATTGTACGTAATCTATGTATTACTAATTACCTATTCCCTTTAAACCGATTGTGCCAGTCGAGGGTGCGGTATGTAGGTTCAAAACTATAGGGGTGTGCAATTGAATTCAATTTCAAGACTTTTAATCAACTACAAAATTTCTTCCCGTTGCTTCAGTTTGTCTAAAAATTTAATTACAACACCTTCAATAAACCTACAGCGAATAGGTTCTATAAATTTGTCCAAGGGATTGAGGTCAACAATGTAGTTACCTATCTTGACACCCAACGGTTCAATGAAACCTATGTATTAAGCCAACTTTGTCAATTTACTCGATGATGTTTTTGCAAATGTATGTCTTTGCTCTACATCTATTACTAACTGTTGTTAAAGCTTTATTAGCAGTCGCTTTTTTTAGGTCGCTTAATTGAGTGTCACTTGAAGGTGTGACTTGATTTTTTTTATTTTTGTGATAACGAACAGGCAGTAATTCCTGAAAGAGCACCGCTGAAGCGTGGATGAATAAGGCGCTCGCTCGACCAAACTCTTGTAAGAATTGCCGTCCCTCGCACAGAGTGTCAACTCTAAGAACTAATCATTAATCTGAGGTATAACGATAACTAATGCTAATTTATGGAGGATTTAGACCGGGGACAGCCGAGGTATCCGAATTGACAAACTCCTATGAAAACTCAACTTGAGAGCAACTTAGGGGTTGATTTTTGATTCACTTACTCTTTCTCAAATACATAAGAATAATTTATTTAATACCCAGTTAAGCATTTCATTCCTAATCCTGCTCAACCTCCTGAACTTTTTCCCGTAGTATCAGAAGTGAAGCGAACACTGCCAAGCTAACCGTCCTATAGACGAAGTAAGCTCGAAGTAAAGTATGCTTGACTGAGAATTTTTACTGCCGTTTTAAATCAACAGAGAGGATCGCTAATGGCAACTTACAAAGTTACGTTGAAGCACGATGCCGAAGGGCTGAACACAACAATTGAAGTTCCCGACGATGAGTACATTCTCGACGCGGCTGAAGAGCAAGGGATTGACTTGCCCTATTCCTGCCGTGCTGGTGCCTGCTCTACCTGCGCTGGCAAACTAGAAGAAGGTGAAGTTGACCAATCTGACCAGTCTTTCCTGGATGACGATCAGATTGAGGCTGGATACGTTCTCACCTGTGTAGCCTACCCGAAATCTGATTGCACTATCCTCACCCACCAAGAGGAAGAGCTGTACTAAGAATCCAGGAAGTCAGAAAATAGTTTCTTGCCCTCAGTCGGGGACGACAACCTCTTGCATTTTTTGTGCTAGCGCTAATTGCAAGCGATCGCTAAAGTTTATCCTTGGGACTGAGGGCTTCAAAGCAAAAAAGTATTTTAAGCAGGAACAGCCGTCATTTGTTCCTGCTTCATTTGATCGGGGGTACAGTCGTGAAATCCCCTCATCGTTTGATGATGAATTGCTGAGGCATTGCAGCAGTTTTTGGATCTTGCCAGAAGACAATTGAATCAGTCAGCGGCTCAAGTTTGGCTCCAGGATAGTAGAAACTGAGAATCTGTTCTCCTGACCAACCAATTTTAGCTAAGTTGTAGGAACCGTATTGACTTAAGCCAACACCATGTCCAAAGCCGCCACCGATGAAGGCATACCCTTTGAGAGTCTGATTGGCGTCTTCGATTGGCTCCAAGTAAAAGAAAGTACTCAGAGGCGGTTCAAAGGCGCTGCGAACTTCATTTTTATCGATTTCAAGGACGCCTTTATCAGTTTGTACGGTGAGCTTAAGGATACGTCCGGCAGGCGATCGCTTCACCACTTGGATTTGCCCAACTCTGGTGAAATTGGCAAGGGGAGGATTCGTTTTTTTGAAATAGCGTTGTAAATACTTGGTTATGTCTTCTAGTGTGCTCGTGTAGCGCCAACGGAAGGCAGCCTTGCCCGTTTCGTTAAATCCCTGTTTTAAGTTAATAAATTGGCGGAAATTTTGTTCATCTGCCAAAGATTTTTGGGACAAATTCCAGACTGAGTTGGGTGAATCTACCACAGCTTTTAAGTAAGGACGCTCCGCACCATTCCAAACGTCACCGAAAGGAGCGGTAATGCCGCCAGTAGTGGAAGAATAGAGGGCATCCACTAGCTCGTTGTTGTAAGTCAACACTTTTCCCTTCGTTGCGGCGATCGCTTTATCGGCAAGGGGCACTGTGCCACTTAGTCCTTTATAAACCTGACAATGGGTATCAGCACAAAGTTCATAGTCATCAGCCGCAAATCGGCGCAGGTTGCGCAAAGCATAAGTTCGCGCAATGATTGTCTGAGCTTCCACAGCTCCATAGGGAGCCTCAGCTCCAATTTCGTGAGGGACAACGCCCCGCA
>JALYGX010000266.1 GCA_030776905.1 Cyanobacteriota bacterium
GATGACACCCAGCGCAAACCCACCCGCTATGGCAGAAAATCCACCTGTTTGAATTTTGAAGTTCAACAAGGGAATGGGGATAGTGATTTTGGTGAGGACAATGACACCGTAGGCGAATACCCCAACGACGATCGAGGGAACGCTGCTCAGAATAACGGTGAAAAAGCGGATTACATTTGCGATTGCAGAATTTTTACCAATTTCCGCCAAGAAAATACCCGTCATGACACCAAACGGAACACTAAACAGGCAAGCAACCCCCACCATCATTAGAGTTCCAACAATTGCATTAGCAAAGCCATTAGCTCTGTCTTCCACCCCCTCTGGTGCTGGTAGAGAAACCAGCACTTCCGGTAGCGAAACGGGTACTCCGAAAAGCCGCACCTCGTGCAACTTCATCAGCGCTGGAAAACCTTGACGCAGAATCTCAAATAAAATCGCAAAAATGGGCACTAGTGCTGCTGCTGTAAGAAGGAAGGCAAGAACGGTCATCCCACCGCTAAACAACATTCGAGCAACTGGCAGTGGTTGATAAAGTTCTTGGTCTAAGGATTCGTCAAAAATAGGTTGGTCAGTCGGCATTATTCATATCCTTTGGGAAACGAAAAGCACTCACCTATTAGCCAAGCAGCGCCCCTCCACCATCACTCGCTGAGGATAAAGGACTAATTGCGCTTTTCTTACCTCGTCTGCCAATGAGCTGAACCATCACTACGGCAATAATGTTAACGACGAGTGTTATGACAAACAAAATTAGAGCTAAGTACATCAATGCCCCGATGTGCAATTTATCCAAGGCTTCTGCGAATTGGTTTGCCAAAATGGCAGGAATGGTGTAACCAGGAGCTAATACCGAGGGGCTGATTTGGATGGAGTTACCAATCACCATCGTTACTGCCATTGTTTCCCCCAAGGCACGCCCCAAGGCGAGGATAATCGCTCCGACAATGCCTGAACTCCCAGCAGGCAACAAAACCTTCCCAATCGTTTCCCAGCGTGTCGCGCCTAAAGACATGGAAGCACTCCGCAAATCTTGAGGAATAACGAGTAAGACTTCCCGACTAATAGCAGCAACGGTTGGGAGAATCATAATCGCTAGCACAATTCCAGCGACCAGCATTCCGGGACCATAGGGTTCAAAGCTAAATAAAGGAAACCAACCTAAATGGCTAAATAACCATTGTTGAAAGGGTAAAAGGAAGGGAATCAAAATAAAAATTCCCCACAAACCAATGATTACGCTGGGAATAGCGGCAATGAGTTCAACCAAGAATCCCAAAGGTGATCGCACCCAGATTGGTAAAAAGTCTTCGCTCGTAACAATTGCGACGGCGAGTCCAGTCGGAACAGCTAGCAAAAGAGCGACAAGAGAACTCACCAGCGTCCCATAAATGAAAGGCAAAGCCCCAAACTTCTCTTGCCCAACATTCCACGTTTGACTCCATAAAAAACTCAGACCAAATTCTTCAACGGCTGGTCGAGCTTCTTTAAAAATTACCCACGATAACCAGAACAGAACTCCGGCTGTTGCTACAGCCATTAGCCAAACCAAGCCGGTAAATCCGTACTCCAGCCAGACGGCTTCCCCTTTCGTGCTAGTAAGGTCTGTGTCAAGGTCTACTATGGGTAGCTGAGTCCGGTTATCAGCTTGCTTAGAGAAATCAGTCATTGATCGCTTTACACTACTCCCTTACATAGCCATACAGAAGATGATTAGAGGACATCTCCGTACTGGAGATGCCCCCATAACTAAAGCCAAGGTTCAATCTAGGATTTGGAATAGAGGAAAGGTAAAAGGATGTTATTAGCCCCTTTTTGCCTTAGCCCTTCCTCTTTCGCCTCAGAAAGTCTCAAGATTTACCTGTAAAAAGTGAGATTATCAACACACTCTTACCGCGTCACGGCAACGTCACTAGATACGGCTTGGCTGGCGCGAGTTGCTACGCTTTGTGGAATCCGGGTATAGCCTAAGTCGTCGTTTAGTTCTTGACCTTTCGTGAGAATCCACGAGACCATCCGTTTAACCGCATCAGCTTTAGCTGGGTCTTCATACTGCTTCTTGATCAGAAGCCAGGTCATACCCGCAATTGGGTAACCATCAGCGGGGTCTTCTGCACCAGTAACGTTGAATTCAGGAGTAAAGGTTACAGCAGATAAAGCTTTATTGGCTTCAGCAAGGGTGGGAGCAACGTAACGACCTGCCTTGTTCTGCACTAGTGCTTGCGCGAGGTTGTTCTGAGCCGCATAGGCAGATTCTACATAACCGATAGAGCCTGCTGTTTGTTTGACGAGAGCAGCGACACCAGGGTTTCCTTTACCACTAAGGGGGTTTGCTAACCAAGTGGGAGCTGAACCTGGCTCAATCTTGCTCTTGAATGTTGAACTAATAGCACCCAAATGTTTTGTGAAGATGCTGGTGGTGCCGCTACCATCTGAACGGACAGCCAGTCGGATTGGTTGATTCGGTAGGTTTACACCAGGGTTATCAGCCGCAATTCTTGCGTCGTTCCAGCGGGTAATTTCGCCCATAAATATTGCAGGCAATACCGAGCGAGATAGCTTGAGATTAGTGACACCAGGAAGATTGTAAACAACTGAGACAGCTCCACCAGCGGTAGGAACCAAAATTACACCCTTGGTCATCTTGTCGCTATCTTCTTTCTTGGGATATGCATCGCTACCCGCAAAGTCAACGGTGTTAGCAATGAATTGCTTGATACCGCCGCCGCTGCCAATTCCTTCATAATTGACCTGAATATTTGCTTCAGTTTTGAAAGCATCAAAATAACGGTCATAAAGGGGCTTGGGGAACGTTGCTCCAGCACCATTTAAAGTAACCGTTTGAGCAATCGCCGCACATACAGAGCCGAATGAAAAAGCAATCGTTGCGGCTGAAACTGTAACAGCACGACGAACAGCTATCGAAGAGAGAATCATATTGCCTCGTTCTTAAGCAAAGACAGAGCAGTAATTGTGCAATCCATGATTACACTACAACTGGAATAACTAAGCCAAGGTAAGGATAAAAATAATTTCAGGTTAAACGTAGATTAATAAATAATTAAAACACAAAAAGTAATTAGTTCAGTGATTTTTTAGTTAGTATTCTTAGTAATGCAAAAATATCCATATTTTTAGTAATATCAAGTAGTTTTAGTTCCTAAACCTACCAACGGATGGAGTTTGGATTATTGACTCTATAAGTACAAAAAGTACAAATTTAGAGTCTTTGATGTTTTCTCAAGGCTCACGAGTAATTAAAACCAGCGATTTTTAGCTCAATGCCTAATGAGCAACAGTGGTATTGAGTAGCGCTCGCTTTTTTATTTGCCTAAATCGTATTTGCCATCCTCAGGAGCATTCTTGCAAGAGTCAAACCGATGAACCAGTCTTACTTCTTGAAAAACTTGCCGGCTCCCTTACAGCCTTGGGTACGTCCGATGCTGCTAGTCTCAATTACTTTGCACGGCTTATTGCTGGCTATTCCAATGCCACCCAAGCCAAAGCCTGAAGCCCCCAAAAAAGAACCAGAACAGGTAAAAATTACCCAAATTCCAATAACACCACCAGCACCAAGACCCTCTGTTCGCCCTTCACCTCGACCATCTCCTCTAGTACGTCAGTCACCTCGCCCCAAGCCTACACCGATTCGCCGACCATCAACGATACCCCCCATAACTCAAGCCAGGGCTATTCCTCGACCTCAGCCGCAGCCATCTCCACAGCAAACGCCACAGCAAACACCATCACCAACTGCACAGCAGACACCACCGCCGCCAACACCAGAGCAAACGCCCTCCCCAGCACCAGACTCAACCCCAAGTTCTGAGGTACAAAATCCCTTTGCTGATTTTCCCTTCCCCAATAACGCTGAGATTGGTTCATTAGGCTTACTGTCAGGAGAAACAGACAAATCTGCTCGAAATACAGCCGATGGCATTGACCAAGTCGTTTCTTTTTATAACAGCCAACTGCCACAAAAGAAATTTACTTCTTCATCTGTTACTGATGAACCTGAACTCAAAGTTTATCAGGTGAATAAAGATGGTGGTGAACGTCAATATCTCCATTTGGTTTCCAAAGAAGGAAAGACAGTAATCGTGCTTGCCTCGCAGCCGATACCAAAAGAAGATTTAAAGAGTTTAAAAGATGCCGAAGTACGAAGCCCTGAAGAAATCGCCTTTTATGATATCGTTAAGCAACTAGAAAATGATGAAGAATTAGCTTTAGCAGCTGTTGAGCCTGGAGATAGTACTAAGTTTCCTGAACCTGATAAGTTTAATGACACTAATAAGTTTGAGTTCCGAAGTAAAACGGTGTCATTTAAGCCAATGTCTCCTCAGGAACTTTTTGCCCACGTTGAAGCTAGCCTCACAGCAAATGGATTTACACAGATTTCTCAGGAAGGTAATTACGGCGGCACTAATGTCCTTACTTACAAAGTGACGCAAGGGAGTTTTTCCAGATACCTGTACTTTGTACCGACTAACGATAATCGAACAGTGATTATTTTGTCAAAGGATTCACCGTTTTAGGTAGAGTAAAGTAAGATTTTAGGACTTCAGCTTCTTCTCCAATAAAAGTCAGATACACGTTCTCCAATTTGTCTAACTGTCCTTCATTTTCTTCCACGCAAGGGCTTACGGCTCCAACTACGCTGTTGTTACATGAGAGGTAAACTTTTATTTCCGAACCATCGCAATTCGTCCAAGCTTGAACAATACATTGAGGATTAATCAAATACTTTCCGATTTTCAAGAGCTTCATTCTTGATAATAAAAAGCCTGTAACGTTCAAAACTAAAAAATAGAAGAGTTAAGTTTAAGTTGGGTTTGACAACAAGAAAATCCGGCTAACAAAATATTTTGTTTTTCAAGGTTTAAACCCGCCGGAAATAGAAGCAATTCCTTACCCTTAAGCGAGGCTCTACGGGAAAGTGCGAGTGCCTCACTGTAGCTAAAACAAATAAGGGGAATCCATTGATTGCTGTGATAGCAGGCAACAACTTTCAAAGTTTCGTCTTTCCCTAGGGAGAGTGGGAGCTGCCAACAGGAATCCATAAGCTGTAACTTATCATATCTCCAGATAATTTTTTCCTTTAGCTATGTACTGTACTAACTACCTTTAGGAGTAAATAATGCTGTTGTTTTTATCGCGGTTGCAACCGTAAGTATTTTCAAACACTTACAAAAGCGATATAAATCCCTGGAAAGGCGCTTGGCTCAAAGCAGCAGCTCTCTTGCTAACGCCAAGCATTAGCTAATGCGATCGCTTCCACGCTAACAAGAGAGCTAATTTTTGGTTAATAGCTACGCAAGCGGCTTGAGCTGTTTCGTGAAATCTACACCGCTTCCCGATTCAAGCGGCTTGAGCAATAACGCTTCAAGAAGGCTTCGGCTGGGTGAAGATTAACCTGAAGTTGTTGGAGAAAAAACGCCCAAAAAGCTTAGCCCAATTGGGATAGAACCCTGTTTGTGGTGCAGCGCTACTGGGTACAATTTTATGTCAAAGGTGGACACCGAGCAGTTCAAAAGCTTTTTGCTGTAAGGGTGTCGGTTGAGTGACTTTATCAAAAGCACTAGCCGTTTCGAGGCGAGGCTGAATGCGATTGTTGACCACTGTAGCTAAGTCAGCAAGTAAAGATTGAAAACTGTGTACGGGCAGTTCTTCGACGGTTTGTTTGCGCTTGATTTTACGTATTGCACTATCAGAGCGAGGTGCTTTTTCTACTACAGAGAGTCGCTTGGCTGTTGCTTGTTGGGGAGCATCTTCATCAAAAATTAAGCTCGCTAAAGCTTGTCGCATGTGCCACTCAACATAATAGGCAAGCATACACAAAAAGATGTGAGCTTTTACGCGGTCAGCTAAACGATGAAAGATAGGTCTGACTTGCAGATCAACGGTCTTATAAGAGCGAAAAGCTTGCTCGACCTGTGACAAACTTTTATAAGCTAAAACTACATCAGGAGCTGTCATTAGAGAAGCCGCAACAGAAGTGCGGATGACGTAGATGCCATCGAGCTTTTCTTCGGCAGCAATCTTATCTGGGAGACGATGATAGGAAAAGTTACTATTCGTAATTTCTGTGTGGAAATGCTTAGCGACTTTGAAGCGGTTAATTACTTTGCCCACACGCAGCCCAATGTTATTAGCTCCTCTCAAAGGACGAGACTCTCGTAACACAGCCACGATAATTTTGTCTAATTCTTGTTCGGTTGCTTGTAGCAATTCAAGACGCTGTTGTCTTCGTCTTTGTGCCAAACCGGAGTTATAACAAGCAATTAAGCGTTCATCTGGATAAGCATCCGAGTTGAGTTCTACCCAATCACAAGTCTCAAATAGAGCTTGGTGCAGCACCCCTGTCTCAAACAGTCGTCGTATCTGCTCGGAACGCAGCGCTGTAATCCAGTCGATACCAGATGTGGGTTTGAGGGTTTGAGATATCCGCTTATCAGGTAACAAGCCCCGATCTCCTACTAAAATCAATTGGGCTAGTTCAAAACGCTCTTTTAACTTATGCAGTTGGCTCTCCACTGTGGAGGAGTCTGCCGTATTGCCCTGAAAAACTTCTACTGCTATGGGGCGACCTACAGCATCACACAACAGGGCGAATACTACTTGTAAGGTTCCCCTTTTCCCATCTCGCGAATATCCTCTTTCAGCTAAAGAACAAGTTACTCCTTCCAAGTAAGTGGAGGTGAGGTCACATAGCACTATCGTGCCCGATGTTAAATGTCTTTTAGCTAACTTTTTCTCAATCTCGGACTGCCGCT
Source organism: Cyanobacteriota bacterium (assembly GCA_030776905.1). Taxonomy (GTDB): domain Bacteria; phylum Cyanobacteriota; class Cyanobacteriia; order Cyanobacteriales; family Coleofasciculaceae; genus CADCTM01. The sequence continues at coordinate 6,774 of JALYGX010000266.1, forward strand.
GATTCAACCAATCCATTGCCTCGTACAGTTGGAGTTGATTGGTAGCTTCTACTCCTAACATTTCCCCCAAGGTACTGGTACAAGTTTGCTGATTTAAGCTACGTGCCGTTGCCAGTTTTGAGCAGGGAGCAATCAGACGTGCTACCACCATTGCTACTACCAAATCTCGATTCCGGCTGCGTCGAGTACATAGGATTTTCTCTAATTTTAAGTTCCGCAGCGTTCCTAACACAGCTACCACATGACCATGAGGTCGAGAGCGCACAATTTCAAACGCTTCTTCCAGTTGAGCTAATGCTACTATTTCCCCACGCAGTAACGCCTGGAATTGTTCCACCTTTTCTGGAGGCCAATGAGATAGGTTAGCTAGGGTGCGCTTCTTGACTTTGCCATCTTCCCGATAGGACTCGCGCAACAGGATGGCTGGTGGAGAGTTACGGTTGGGGACACGCTCAATGTACATGGGTACAAGAGTACCCTTAAATGCACTTTATGTCTATACTCTACTTGGTATTACATGGGTACAGGTTGTCAATTTACAATAGCTGAGTTCCTGTTTCCCTAAGCTTTTGACCCCATTATACCAGTAACAAGTTCAGGTTAACGAATTCGTTGATAGACTTAGAGCCGTCGCTAAGGCTACTCTTGACTCTCGCCAACTACTGAAACCTTGACCCGTCAATATGCATCTCTTCTGCCTTCTACCCTCTGCCTTTTGCTATAGATTGTTTGTCAGTAGTCAGTAGTAAATAATCAAAAAAAACTGACTACTGGCAACTACACGAGTCAGAAACGGGAAAAGTCCAAGAGTATTTTTTATACGATGCCTAAGTTAGCGGGTGACTCCCTGTACAACAGGGCGAACACCTGTACCGCTAAATGAACCTGGATTACCTGTCCAGTTAAAGTCGTTAATCCTTAGGCTAAGGGAACCAAGTCCTAAAACTGGGTTAAAACGCAGGAGGACGTTGTAAGTGCGACGGCTATATTCTAAAAAGTAGTCTGTACTGATTTGTTCATTGTTGTCCAAGCTGATTGAGGTCTGAAAACCTGCTCGGAATGGACCGTAAATCTGTTGGGTAATACCTCCAGAAAGAACGCTAGTATCAGCATCTCGATCAAAGAGGAATGGTGATAAGCCACTACGCGCAACCTGGGAGTAGCTGAGATTAAAGCCTGTGTAGTCCAGAAAAGGCTTGGAAAAATGTCCAATTTGCCCAACTAGTCCAATGGTTCCACTGAGAGATTCCTGCGTCTCACCGTTGCTATAGGCACTAACAACACCTGTGAGGTCTGTACTCA
>JALYGX010000267.1 GCA_030776905.1 Cyanobacteriota bacterium
TGCGTCTTGTCTTTTTTGGCTGGTTAGTTGGGTTTACACTCCCACGGCTTTAGCTTTAACCCAGATTAATCTGTCAGACGTTTCTTACCATGAATGCCCCCCAGAGTTAGCGAAAGGAACAGTAACGGCTGGCTCCAGCAGAGCGGCTAATTGCTTCCTTGTTACTGGCAAAGCCGAGAATAAGTCTGGCAAACTTGTCGTCAATGCCGACATTTTTGGTCGCATCTACGACGCCAATAACGAGCCAGTTTTCCAAAATCGCACCCGATTAGGCTCAATTGATGAAGTGCCACCGGGCGTCAGTGATTTTGAGCTGAGAATAAGTGTTCCTGCTAATCAACCAACGCCACTACAGCTCAAGCAATTCAAAGCCGCTGGCTTTACGGGTAAAGTCCGGCGATAAGGTAAGAGGTAATTGGTTTCGGTTCTTGAGCCAATTATTTCTCAAACCTTGAATGTTCTCTCCTTCTCATGATTTTGCTGGAGAGTTATTTATCTTGCTCCTCATAACAGTCCAGCAACGATTTGCAGAACTAAAATCGCCAGGATGGGAGATATATCTAAACCACCCAGTGGGGGTATGAAGGAGCGAAAAACGTTGAGATAAGGGTCAGTGATGGGGCTTAAGAAAGAAGCGACCTGGTTCATCCAGTTAACTGTAGGAAACCAAGTTACGAGAATCCGAACAAATATTAGAAGCAGATAAATGTTGAGAAAATTGGCGATACTGTTGGTCAGCAGTTCTGTCGTACTCATGGTAAGATAAGCTTCCTTGCTAAATTTTATGACGGGTTAAGCCTTGAAGTAAGTTTAACGGATATCATTACGTTCTTGCTTAACCCAGGTGGGGTAACAAGCTTAGACAAGAGCGAGCGTGTCCTGATCAGTATCTTTCTCAAGAATCGAGCGATCGCTCCAAGTCTACCTTTTCCGGATTTCCATTGACGGTACCCAATTGCTGACGCACATCGTCAATTGCCGTATTTAGCTGGGCGATTTTATCCTCTAAACTGCGACGCGCCACTTCAATACTTTCTTCGGCCTTGAGCTGACGCTTTCTGCCTTTGAGTGCCTTAGCTTCTGAAATCTTGGAATTAAGTAAAGATTTCTCAGCGTCGTCCTTGTCATTGTCGCGTTGAGCGGCAACCAAGGCTCCGATTACGCCACCGACTAAGCCACCAACTACGGCTCCTGCCAGGAATCCGCTTGTAAAACCATCGCGCTGACTCATCTTTCTGTTGTACCCTTAATTTTTTAAAATACAGCTTTTCTCAAGATTAACGGTTGGCTGCCCCCGCTGCCTATAGCAGGAGGAGAGGCACTAGGGTTGGCGGAGCTTTAGTAAGGTAAGTGGGGGCTATCGCAGCTTTAGGCGTCGAATAAAAATTAATTCTTGGTTGTTGGTTCTCTTGCTCGTTGTCATTGGTCAGTGGTCAAGAGCCAACAACTAATGACAAATGACTGATGACAAAAAACGATAGGTTATGTGCGAAGTTATGTTTGGATAACCACCGTGTTGAACGAACCTTCAGCCAGTCCCAAGTACCTAGCTCCTTCTTTGTCAGGTTCCATAAGTGCGATCGCCTGCATCTCCCAAACCTGGAACAATATACCCCTTACTATTGAGTCCTTCGTCAATCATCGCCGTGTAGAGGGTTAAACTTGGATAACTGGAACCTAGCTTTTGTAAGGCGGGTGGGGCTGCAACCACACTGATCATTCGCGTCAGTGCCGGATCGATTCCACGTTGAGTCAATTCTGCCATTGCCAGCATAATTGACCCACCCGTTGCCAGCATTGGGTCAGTAATCAGGACCTTCGTTTGGGGGTGGAACTGCTTTGGCAACTTATTCAAATAACAGGTAGCTTCCAGGGTTTCCTCATTCCGTACCACACCCAAATGGTAAACCGACGCCAACGGCAGCAACGTCTGAGCGCCTTCTAACAATGCCAGTCCTGCCCGTAGAATTGGCACGACCACTAGTGGTACATCTGGACTCACCACCGTCGCAGGGCAGGGCGCTAGGGGCGTCTGTACCATGATTTCCTCGGTTGGCAACCAGTCGCGTACTGCTTCATAGGTCAGCCAGCGTCCCAACTCTGTCATGGCGCTCTTGAACAACGGTGCAGGCGTCGAGGCATCACGGGCAACGCCTAGCCAGTGCTTAATCAGTGGATGGGGGGGAACATATACACGCAGTTGGAGAGTCATGGGAAGCTCTGTTCTAGGGGATAACAGCTTAGAGTCCTGAACAATAAATGATACCTGAGTTCAATCGCAGAATCTGAAAACTCTCTCCTTGCAGAATACAGGCTCCACAACAGGCTGCTGGTTCCTGGGTTTTTCGCCTTAGACTGTTCCTGCATAACCTCAGCTTATTGCAAATAATTTTTAGTAGTGTTGACATCAATTTTCAACAAGGCTATATTGACTTTCAGTGTTCTCCTCTCATTAAGGATCGGCAGGTGGGACTAGTAAGCAGCAGCATTCTAGTCCCCACTTTCTTTTTTTAAGGGGCACTCGTCAGCTCTACTTCCAAAAGAAACGCTACACTCAGATCCGTTAACTAATCCTTGAAAATTTGCTTACTTCCATGCTTGCGGATTCTCAACCTCAATCATTAAGCCATCAATCTAACTGCGTCTCAGAGACATCTCTATTCGATGCGATCGTCATCGGTTCTGGCATTGGGGGGTTAGTAACAGCAACGCAGCTAGCGGCGAAGGGTGCGAAGGTCTTAGTCCTTGAGAGCTATTTAATTCCAGGGGGTAGTGCTGGCTACTTTGAACGCGAAGGCTACCGATTTGATGTCGGAGCTTCAATGATATTTGGGTTTGGCACTAAAGGTACAACGAATCTACTTACGAGGGCACTCGATGCTGTGAATGTCAGCTTGGAGACAATTCCCGACCCCGTACAAATTCACTATCACCTGCCTGCTGGTTTAGAGCTGAAAGTACACCAAAATTATGAGAAGTTCTTGCAAGAACTGACGGCTTACTTTCCTCACGAACGCCAGGGAATTCGTAAGTTTTACGACGAATGCTGGAAGGTGTTTAACTGCCTGAACGCGATGGAGTTGCTGTCCTTGGAAGAACCTGGATATCTAACACGAGTGTTTTTCCAGCATCCCTTTGCTTGCCTTGGGTTGGTGCAGTATTTACCTCAAAATGCGGGTGACATTGCGCGTCGCTACATCAAAGACCCGCAGTTGCTGAAGTTTATTGATATGGAATGCTACTGCTGGTCAGTTGTCCCGGCGGATAAAACGCCGATGATTAATGCAGGGATGGTTTTCTCTGACCGACACTACGGCGGCATCAATTACCCCAAAGGGGGTGTAGGACAAATCGCGCAAAAGCTAGTAGAGGGACTGGAAAAAGCAGGGGGGCAGATTCGGTACAAAGCCAGAGTAACGAAAATTATTACAGAAAAGGGAAAAGCGGTAGGCGTCCAATTGGCTGACGGCAAGGTGTACCGGGCAAAACGGATTATATCAAATGCAACGCGCTGGGATACCTTCGAGAAGTTACTGCCAGCTAAGGAGATGCCAGTAGCAGAGAAGAAGTGGCAAAAGCGCTACGAGAAGTCACCCAGCTTCTTGAGTTTGCACTTGGGCGTTGAGGCGAAAGTATTACCACCCGGTACGGAGTGTCACCATATCTTATTGGAAGATTGGCAGAAGATGGAGGCAGCCGAGGGGACAGTTTTTGTGTCGATTCCAACACTGCTTGACCCGAATTTAGCACCAGAGGGTTATCACATTATTCATACGTTTACACCTAGCTGGATTGAAGATTGGCAAGGCCTTTCGGCAAAGGAGTATGAGGAGAAAAAGGAAGAAGCGGCTGGGCGAATGATTGAGCGGTTGGAGAAGATTTTTCCCGGTTTAGATGCCGGACTAGACTACATGGAAGTGGGGACAGCCCGCAGCCATCGGCGCTTTTTAGGGCGTGAGGATGGAACTTATGGACCCATTCCTAGCCGGAAGTTGATGGGGTTATTGGGGATGCCATTTAACCGCACTGCGATTCCAGGACTTTACTGTGTGGGGGATAGTACGTTTCCAGGGCAAGGGTTAAATGCTGTGGCGTTCTCAGGGTTTGCTTGCGCTCATCGGGTGGCAGTAGATTTGGGATTGTAGCTCATGTAAAAAATATGTCTCGATCAGAGCAATCCACCTCTGGGAAAGAACTCAATAAATGAAGATTTATCAATCAAAAAATAGATGTTTCCCATGTCTGAAGTTTTGAAGAGATTAAGCCATCGCCAGATTGGCATCGCTTTTTTCTAGGTAGTAATTCTTTCCACTCATTTTTGCAAAGAACTTGCAGACGTATGACCTACCTGATGACCGAACACCACCTTTGCAACCACAGCGTAGCTTACAGCCGCGCTAGCAACGGTGAAGCTTAAGAGAGCACCAGCAACTGTGACTGCTGCGAAATTTTTGACAATGTTGCTAGCCATTGGTTTCTCCAGGAATTTCAAGATTTCTATTCTCAGTGTCGAAGGTTGATGTCTACGATCGCGTTTAACTAACGTCTAACTTGGCGTGAGCAATAGTTAAGATTGAGTGTTTTGCAGCGATGCGCTCGTTATGAAGCTAGATCTAGCTGGCATCAGCGCAATCTGTGAAAACTGCTTCTCGATTTGGTAACATCCACCAATAGAATGGTATTTCGACAGTTTACAAAGCAGGTGCAACCAGCTAGTGAAGTTATTTACCTACCACACTCCGGAACTGACTCCAACAGATAAAGTACCAGACTGTGCGATCGCGCTCGATATTCTCAGAGCGACAACTACAATCTCGACAGCATTACACGCAGGTGCTGAGGCGGTTCAAGCCTTCAGCGACATGGAACAGCTAATGCAAGTCAGCGAAGAATGGCCAGCCGATAAACGCCTTCGTGCTGGAGAACGTGGCGGTGCCATGGTGGCAGGATGTGATTTGGGTAATTCACCCCTCGATTGCACGCCCGAACGAGTAGGGGGACGACGATTGTTTATCAGTACGACGAATGGCACTCGTGCTTTAGAGCGCATACAGGATGCCCCAGTAGTTCTGGCAGCAGCATTTGTGAATCGTCAGGCAGTCGTAGAGTATCTCATTGCACAGCAACCAGAAACGGTGTGGCTTGTAGGGTCGGGTTGGGAAGGTCGTTTTTCCTTAGAAGATACAGCTTGTGCAGGTGCGATCGCTTATAACCTCCTAAAACAACTCAACTATCCACTAGACGAACTAACAGGAAATGATGAACTGCTGGGTGCGATCGCACTTTACGCTCAGTGGAAAGACCAGTTATTAGCAATGTTCCACCATGCCAGCCACGGAAAACGTCTTCTACGCCTCAATTGCCAGGAAGATTTGAAATATTGCGCTCAAACCGATGTTTTGGATGTCTTACCCATCCAGCGAACTCCAGGCATTTTAGTCAAGAAGGACTAATCAAGGGGGTTGCCAAAAAACTCGTTTAACTCTTCATAAAATCCCACCGCCCAAAGCTGTGGGATTCCTCAAATTTTTCTAGCAACTACTCGAATTCGCTTATAGTCAGCAAACCAAGTACCATCTCGATACAACTGCGGACGTAACTGATTTTCTACATTAGCTAAAACATCAGTTTTTTTATCAGCAGGTATCGCTTGGAAAATGCTATTGGCAAACATTTTTATCCAATTTTGCATACCTTTTTCTCCGTCATCTAACGGAGTTGGACGTTCAAACAAGGTAGCAAAGGTTAACTGGAACCCTTTTTGTTCCAGTAAAGTGCCATATTCGCCAATACTAGGAAAGTACCACGGATTAAGTGCTTCCTTCACCGGATGCCCTACAGTCTGCATCGCCTTATAAATAGCGTTGATAATCATTTCGACATTGCCCTTTCCACCAAATTCAGCGACAAAACGCCCTCCTGGTTTAAGCGCACGATTGATACCCACTACAACTTTGTCATGTTCTTTAATCCAATGCAGTACCGCATTGGAAAAGACAGCATCAAATTGCTCTGTAAATTGTAATTTTGTTGCATCTGCTACCTCAAACTCTAGATTTGGGTAGTGGCTACGTGCTTGATGAATCATAGTTTGGGCGCTATCAATACCCACAACTTTAGCCCCAAAACTTGCCAGCTTTTCAGTCAGATGACCCGTTCCACAGCCTAAATCGAGAATACATTCTCCGGGTTGGGGAGATAGCATTTCCACCAAATCCCTACCAAATTTTGAGACAAAGGAATGTTTACTATCGTAGAGTTCTGCATCCCATTGGTTTGGAAATGGGGTTCGCGAATTGCAGGCGATTTGGCTATTCATACCTGGAATTGGAAAGATTAAGTAAAGAATCAGGATGGCATTGATGCTGAAGAATATTATGATATGACTTTGAATTCTTGGCTATCTGGTAGTCCCTTTTTTAGGTCAGGTCGGTAAGATAAGTAAACGCTGATACCCAATTACTTCACTGCATCGCTTTAGAGTAATGCATTCCTTGGTTTTAGTTCACTTCTTCTGTGGCAAGCTCTTATGCTGCATCTACACCCTCAATGATTGATGCCGTGAGTACTAAAGAAATAAATCAAGCGCTTGCCAATTTTCCGCTT
>JALYGX010000268.1 GCA_030776905.1 Cyanobacteriota bacterium
TCCAAACAATAAGTTATCTCAGGTTGTTCAGTCAACCAAACAATAGAGTCTAACAAGAGGATAAATTCTAGGTTGGAAGCCTCTGGAGAGATAATCGGTGAGAATGATTTACGAATCCTTAGAGAACCGAGGATTAGATGCGTTGAGCAATCACAGCGTAAAATGGATCGCCACCACCAACACCAAGCATCTGGAGAAAACTGGGAACAGCAGATTGACGAGCAATGACTTCTGGAGTGCTAAATCCGGGGATAGATTGAAAGTAGCTTTTGACTAACTCAACACGACTGGCTTCTGTGCCCTCTCGCCACGCCGCGATCGCCTTCTGAAAAAACATCCGGTTAGAAAAGCTGATAATCGCAATTCCACCGGGTTTGAGGATGCGGTGAATCTCGGTAAACACTGCATCTGGGTATTGCAGATACTGAACGGAAACGCAGTTGAGGACAGCATCAAAATCCTCATCCTGTAAGGGAAGCTTAGGATTTTGGTTGAGATCTTGAACGAAGTAATGATTCAGTCGAGGATTACGGGCAAGTTCATCCTCATTCATCCCGTGTCCTTCGACGTGAGCAAATTCTATCTCCTCTGGGAGGTGAGAAACCCAACTGCTCATCATATCGAGAAGGCGGGTATTGGGCTTAAGGCGATCGCCATACAGTTGGGTTAGCTGGTCGATAAAACCTTCATCAACATGAGTGACGAAGCGCGGCATCGAGTAAAACTGCCTGTCATCGGTATCGTCAAGTTTAGTCCGTTGATTGGGTCGCAGCAGCATAATCGTGAGTGAGAATAGCTTTACACTCTCAGTTTAGAAAAAATTACGAAATGTTAAGCGCTTGGAGCTGAACGTTTAGCACTCTTGAAGCGCCTGTTCTGAAGCGATCGCAACATCTCCCAGCCAGAGGCTCAAAAAATCTTTCAGCCACTTTTCCATAGCGATCGCATATACAGCGTGCTGACTAAACTGCTCTTCAGGGGACTGAGCCTCTGGACGTGTCAGCATATGGGCACCGTTCGTCGTCCACTTCTCCAGCATTTCCCTCGTCATTTCGGGATGAAACTGCACGCCGTAAGCCGCCTTACCGTAGCGAAAAGCTTGGTTGGGAAAAACCTTACCTTCTGCTAACTTAATAGCCCCCTTTGGTAGCTCAAACCCTTCGAGATGCCACTGATAGACGTGTAATGGATTGTCAAAATAAGCATAACCCTCTGGCGTTGGCACGATTGGGAAGTAGCCAATTTCCATTAAATCATCGGGATGAGGTCTGACTTGGGCACCCAGTACCCGCGCCAGTAATTGAGCGCCGAGGCAAATCCCCAGAAAAGGCTTACCCGATTCAAGCACCATTGGAATCCAATCGAGTTCTGTACGGATAAACGGTAAAGTTTCGCTATCGTTAGCACTCATCGGACCACCGAAGATTACCACACCATCATGGCTAGCCATCGTTGCCGGGAGTTCATCCGAGTTGCTCGGACAGCGGATATCCAGTTCATAACCACTTGCTTGTAGTATTCGACCAACACACCCAGGATCGGAGCTGGATTGATGGACGATTATCAGAATTTTTCTCACTATTGCGCTATCCAATAAAAGTTATAGAGTAACTGACGGATATTGTCTTTAAGGTTCGATTTGTTACTCTTGCCTCACTCCCAGTATTCTGTAATTCTTATCTGATAGCAACTGGTGGCTTTATCTGTTAGGAAGCTATGTTTGCAACAGAACAAGCCCTTAAAGTTTTGTAAGAGACTCCCTGAACGCGAGTATCTGTACCCAAAATTCGTCCCTTTCTCTAAGTACTTTGTCAGGGGTAGCTTTTTGCACAAAAATACTTCTGTGGATGTACTTCCAACGGTAGATAGTATTACTCCTGTATGACAGGCATAAAGGTAAATGAAAGGAATATGTAGAAAATTTAAGGGGCATTGCTCATGGTTTCACCTTGTTCTAACCTTTTACCGCTAGAAGAGTACACAGCTAAAAAAGTTGTAATCTGTGCTTATGAAGGCAGTTGGGTTCCCATTCGCTTTTCCAGTTTGGCAGAGGCTATAAACCTTTACCACAAAGCGTTACTTCACGGTGTGGAAATTTTTGTGTTTCCTTCTGATGCCAGCTCAAAGGAGTTGCAAAGCTCTTGAAAAAAACACAATATCTGTCTATACCAGCATGAATTCTTAAATAGACTTGCCACCTACTCAACGACTAGAAGCAACTCTACAAAAAAGCTTTTTGACGTTCTTGTCAGCAGGTGTATCGCAAGTCACTAAAAGAGTGCTACTACCTAGGCATACCATTACAAATGACTAAGCCTTGGTAGTAGGCTTTTACGTAGTCAGGGTCACAGCAGTTATATAAGCAAGGTAACGCCTGTAACTAGGGCGTTACCACTAGACGTTATCCCACTCCTTACCCAGAAAAATTGTCTAGGCGCTAAGGTTTGGCGAAATATTACTGTCAGTTTTCTTTGTCCATTTATCTTCAAAAATCGTTAGCTCTTTTGGCTGACACTGCTTAATCTCGATAGCAATTAATTTTGGTCTTTCCTGTTCTAGGTCTTCCAGGTAGCCAAGTTGACTAAGTTGAGCTTCCCGATGAGAAGCAAAAGGTCCGAAATAGTAGGTACAGTCAGGCTTTTTGGTGATGATTTCTACCCACCAAGCCTTTCCCATCATCTCCAAATAAGACGCAAAAAACTCTTCAGTATTTTCTAAAAACTTATTAATGATTGCTTGTAACAGCTCTAAGTTTGGTATTGCAACCTTTGCTGGTAAATGTTCTTTTGAACGTGTGGTAGTAAGCATGGTTAGAAAGTATTTGTCAACTAATTTTTACGGAATGGATAAATAGGTATTTATGGGCAGAGATATGGAATCTCTCCAGAAGACAAGTTTTATCTCCCAATAAAGGTATATCTAGATACAGCACAAGCTCACAACTGCCTTTTAGGAGATTTCTGTTGGATTTTTGTAGTTACTTGGTGTTGTTGGCAATACCTTAAAACTTAATCCTAGGCAACGGCGAGGAAGGTCACGCCTTCTAGGGGTGGGAGGAGTTGCCCCCCTCCGTTTGGTTCATGGTTCAGAGTTCATGGCAATGAACCATGAACGTGAAATCCCCAACACTTTACTTGAGGGATGAGCTTAAACAAACAGCTTTATATTTACACGCAACGTCTCAGAAGGTGGAATTGCGCTTTAGGATTCGTTAAGAGAAGCGCTGTAGCTGTTCTCCAAATTGTTTGTAGGTAAAAAGTCCTGAGTTCTAATTAGTCTGTCCTCACTCCTTACTATGCCTAAATTGCAATCACCGACGCAACCTCCCTCTGACGCTGAACGAATTGCTGCTTTGCAAGCTAGGAACACCGAGCTAGAGTTAGAACTTCAACAAGTAGAACAGAAATGGCGCAGGCGAGCTACTGAACTGCGAGAGAGTCAACAGCTCCTGCAAGGCATTCTAGATACAGCTCCAGTAGGAATTTTCTTAAAGAATTTGCAGGGGCAATATATCCTACTCAATCCCTATTGGCTTAGTACAATGGGTTTGAGCCAAGAGCAGGCGCTTGGGAAAACGGACTATGACTTGTTTGTGCCAGAAATAG
>JALYGX010000269.1 GCA_030776905.1 Cyanobacteriota bacterium
GCTTAGAGGCGGCTATTTATATATCCGAGGGTAGCTGAATTTTTCGCAGAATTCCTCCTTACCCAAGGCAGCTAATGATTGGTCGTCCCAAAAGGGAGACTTAGTTTAATGTTTCTCTCGTGAATGTACTGGAATGCTTGCGTGAGGCGCTTGAGTAAAGAGTAGAGGGAGATCGATTATTTCCCATCTACTCTTTGCTGATCGCTACTGCTGACTCGTATATCTGCGTGAACTGTCTAGAACCTGTAAACGGACGGGTGCAACACCCGTGCGCATAACTCCCAACATTCTAGCGGCGGCGGCTGAAAGGTCAATCACCCGACCCCCTATATAAGGTCCACGGTCATTAATCCGCACAACAACTGAGCGACCATTATTTAAGTTAGTAACCTGCACCTTGGTTCCGAAAGGCAAGCTTCGGTGGGCGGCTGTCATTGCATTCTGGTTGTATCTCTCGCCACTAGCGCTTCGGTTGCCGTGGAAGCCTGGACCGTACCAGGAAGCTATACCAGTAATCTGACGTCGAACGCGCCCGACGGCAACTCGTGCGACTGGACGCGCTACGGGCAACCCTGTAATTTCCTGCAAGGGAGGAGCATTACCCATCAAGCGTCGCAGTCGATTGGTTGCTTGCAGGGCATCGGTAGCTAGGTTGCGGGTTGTATCTGCCAGGATGGTTTTTGCGTTGATTTGAACTAACTCTTGGTCGTTGGCTTTGATACTGTAGCAGTTGCAATCTTGCTTCCAACGCACTGCGATCGCATCTGCCCTGACATTGTCCCGATTTAGCTGATTGAGTTTCGCGGCAACAGCCGTTGCACGCCAGACTGGATCGTTTTCAGAATTATTGCCACTTGAGACTGCACTAGCTTGCCCTGTCAACACTGTGCCATCTACCGCCCCACGAGCCGCCGTCTTTTGACTGGCAGCCAACGGTAAGCGTTCATGTCTTTCAGAGGCTTCTCCCATTTTGATCCCGTCGGCATTCCCCACAGGGGAACCTAAAAATGTCAAGACAGGAATGCTGCGGACATAGAGTGTTGCTGCCTGACGCCCTGCTGATTGATAAGTGTAGATCTTGGCAAGAACTTCTCCTTCCTTAGCAGTGCTGCGGGTAGACTGAACTTCTCCCACTTTAACTACTTCCGTCGGCTGAACTGGTGGTTGAGCAGAGGTTAGGGTAGCCCCTGTCTGTACTTGCTGCACTTGGGCGACAGCAGGGCTTCCTTCAGAACCTTGGTCACCTACCTTTGTTTGCTGGGCATAAGCCGCTGTTGCTGTGCCGAGAGTTGTTGTTAGGAGAGTAACGCTCAGGCTACTCCAAATTCGTTGATTCATACGTCCTTTGTCAAAAGCATTTGGAATTCGAGATTGATAATTGCTGGTCGTACTGCAAGAGAACGCCCAATTAGGTCCTTAACTCGTACTCGTTCCGTGTTCGCTCTACTTCATTGAACTGCAACAGACTAACATGAAGCTTTGGGTTTGGGGATCAGGGATCTTTCGGAAAAACTGGAAATTTTAGCAAAACTTCATAGAGCGCATTAGCCAAAAACAACGCTAAGACAAGGGTTTGAGCTTACAGGCAAAAAAAAATAAATTTTTTGTAAATTTATGAAAAGTTATAAAAATTGTTTCACCTTTGTGGATGAAAAAGGCTCCATTTTTGGTAAGGGTTGACAGCTTGCGAGTCGTTTTTTCCAGTTTTTCCAAAAAGTAGCGCTCCCTACCAAGACACACCTTGTAAAATACATCCTGCACCTCTAGCTCAAAACTCTTGTTTTTATCCAATGGATTATCGAGAAGCCGGTGTCGATGTTGAGGCAGGTCGAGCTTTTGTCAATCAAATCCGCAGTCTGGTACAAAGTACGCATCGACCGGAAGTTCTAGGCGGACTGGGTGGCTTTAGTGGTTGCTTCCAACTACCAATAGGGTATCGAGAGCCGGTTTTAGTCTCTGGAACAGATGGTGTTGGGACGAAGCTAAAACTAGCTCAAGACCTCAACTGCCACAACACAGTCGGGATTGACTTGGTCGCCATGTGCGTCAATGATGTTTTGACTTCTGGAGCGCAACCGCTATTTTTCCTAGATTATTTAGCTACAGGTAAGCTCAATTCCGAGCAGCTAACTGAGGTCGTTGCGGGTATTGCCGAAGGATGCCGCCTTTCTGGGTGTGCCTTGCTGGGAGGGGAAACAGCAGAAATGCCAGGTTTCTACCAGCCCGGAGAATATGACTTGGCAGGATTTTGCGTAGGGATTGTGGAAAAGAGCGAACTGCTGGATGGTTCTCAGGTGCAAGTGGGAGATGTCGCCATTGGTTTAGCCAGTCAGGGCGTCCACAGTAATGGCTTTAGTTTGGTGAGGAAAATTGTCTGCGAGTCCCCGACAACAACACCAGCAGAGGATAGCCCTCTTAGCTGGAGTTATTGCCCAAAACTACTAGCGGGTCGCAGCTTGGGAGACGTTTTGTTGGCACCCACTCAGATTTACGTCAAACCTGTGCTTGATACCCGTCGGGCTGGTATTGAGATTCATGGTATGGCGCACATCACTGGCGGCGGTCTACCAGAAAACCTCCCACGCTGCCTCGGCAGGAACCAATCTGTAAAAATTGATACTAATAGCTGGGTAATTCCACCGATTTTTCAGTGGCTGGCTGAAGCGGGTCAAGTCAGTGGGGAATCGATGTTTAACACATTCAATATGGGGATTGGTTTTGTGCTGCTCGTACCGTCAGCGCAGGCAGAGCAAGCCCTTAGCTGGTTCGAGTCGCAGGGAATTGCCGCTTATAAGATTGGTGAAGTAATTGAGGGGACTGGAGAGGTGGTTGGCATACCTTATTAACCGGAGCCATAACCCCCATTTCCTGAAATCCTCTATGGATTGACATCCTCCCCATCCTACTAAGTAGAGGGTGGGGATTCCAAACATCCCTATTTGTAGACTTACCAAAGCATCTATATATCTCTATAACACCTTAAAACCTAATCAAAGGCTGACTGGATGTAGTCTTGCAAGATAAGTTGGTATCCTGTCATCAATACTGGTTGACCTAGCTGAACTGAAACAACGTTTGTGGTTTTGGCAATTTCTGCTGATGAGGTCGATGAGTCAGATAACTCGATCCACTCAAGGTGCGAAGGTTGGGATAACCTCTGGCAGCTAACAAGGGCGACATCAAATCGACAGGGAAGATTTGCCAAATCTGGGCGTTCTGCTAGAAATAGCTGGGCTGTACGCCAGAGTTTAGCTTGCTTTGGTGGTGTAATGGCTAGCAGACCATCAGCATCCCAGTTCCCCCGACTGCGAGTTTTGACTTCCACAAATGCCAAGAGAGTAGATTTCTGACAAAAATCTCTGTTGCCCCTAGCAGGAGTGCAATTAATTGCACTCCTACTGGGTACTTTAGTAACACTGGTGTTGAGGCAAGGGTGACGTTCTTGCTCCTTGTCCTCTGCTTCGTGTTGAGATGGGTTTTGTTGGGCAATCAGGTCTATCTCTCCCCAACGGCAACGCCAACGGTGATGTAGGATTACCCAATCTTGTGCCTGTAACCACTCAGCAACAAGCTGTTCTCCCAGTTCTCCAATATCAGGTGTCTTGTGCATGAGTTGCTGGAGTATTGTTGGTAACAAAATTCACGGGTGTTCCTTGCTGGTAGTATTACAGACAGGAGGATGATGCCATGACATTCGTGCTTAATATTCGAGAATGTGGCGATTCATCACCATCTTTTGTAAAAAATCCAGTTTTTTGGTGGTTCAAAACAGTATGACTCGTTGGCAACGCCTGCGTATTCCAGCTATTTTGTTGAATTTAGTTCTGTTCTTAGTGACTAGTGTATGGATTTTTGGGACGATCTCAACTCCAGTTCTGGCTTTAGATTACAACAGAGAAAATTTAGTTGATGCAGATTTCTCAAACCGAGACCTGACGGATTCTGAATTTACCAAAGCGAATATGCGTAATAGTAACCTCAGCCATTCAAACTTGCGGAGTGTCAGATTTTTTGCCACCAATCTGGAATCCGCTAATTTGGAAGGAGCTGACCTTACAAACGCTACGTTAGACTCGGCTCGTTTAACGAAAGCTAACTTAAAGAATGCTGTGCTTGAGGGCGCATTTGCCTCCAATGCTAGGTTTGATGGCGCGATTATTGAGGGAGCTGATTTTACGGACGTTCTGCTGCGTAATGACGTGCAAGACAAGCTCTGCAAAGTTGCCAGTGGCACTAACCCCACGACTGGGCGTGATACTCGCGAGACGCTATTTTGTGATTAGCGATTAAGGAGATGCGCTTGATCGCATTTCTTCTTGAGCTACTTAACCGATCGCATTTT
Source organism: Cyanobacteriota bacterium (assembly GCA_030776905.1). Lineage (GTDB taxonomy): Bacteria > Cyanobacteriota > Cyanobacteriia > Cyanobacteriales > Coleofasciculaceae > CADCTM01. The sequence continues at coordinate 4,343 of JALYGX010000269.1, forward strand.
TGAGAATATCTGTGATGTTAAACTGGCGCAGTTGGTCTAGCTCCTTTATCCGTTGGTCTGCTTCATAAAACTCCTGAGAGTAGTACTGCTTGCGTTCCAAATCAGTTACAGGGTCAAGCTTTTGCCACTGTTCAAGACAATAACGTCGATGTTTTTCATACGTTACCTTCTCAAGACACGCAGCAGCAGCCCGAATTAGTAGAGGAGTGCGGACAATGTCTTCTTGCTTCTTTTCGTCTAGATGAAACAAGTGAGCCACCTGAGCCATCTCCTCAGGATATTTTAGGCTGACCTCTTGTAGTAGCGAGATCAGGGGGTCGGGTGTTTGGCTAAATGACGGCACGGCTGGTTGAACTTCTAAGATTTGCCGCCAGAGAAATCGATGGTGAGACAGGCTAAATAGCAAATCTTGCGCCTCTAGGGTGTCGATGATTGTCTGCCGATATTCGGGACAGTGGAGGTAGATGCGTAAAAGTAAGGCTTCGGCTTGTTCTAGAAGGCTGCGTTCGCCTACGACAGGAAGTGCTGGCAATTCCTGCTTTTTGCTTTTTCCTTTTAGTAAAGGTTGTTGTTGCTTTCTAACTTGAGCAATCAGATTTTCCTCTACCTGTCGTCTGAGTTGTGCGCTACCGCGACCTAGCAGTTCTGCACAATAGCTGATGTAATGGGTGCGCGTGTTATCGTTCTGATTATTCTCGCTATTAATTTTGCTCAATAAATTCAACATTTTTTGAGCAACTTGCTGATACTGATCGACCTGTTTAAGGTCTTTCCCTACCAAGAGTTGATCAATTTGCCAATCAAGCCATAGGGGAGCGTTGAGCAGCATCTGGCGGTATTTTTCTGCGGAGTCAGGACTTCCTTTAAGAAATTCGTCAGCATCCTTACCATCTGGAAGGTTGAGAATCCGTAACTGGACTTGACCTTGGTAGACGAGATTGGCAATTTCTCCAATTGCCCGTTCAGATGCCTTTTTCCCAGCCGTGTCGGCATCAAAGTTAAGGACAATTTGCTTGGATTCGGTGTAGCGCAGTAGCTGCTTGACTTGCCCTTGACTAAGTGCTGTCCCTAGCGAGGCAACGACATTCGTGATGCCAGCCGCATGGAGAGCGATCGCATCAAAATATCCTTCCACTACTACAGCTTGGTCTTGCTTACTAATAGCATCCTTAGCTTTATCAAGAGCAAATAACGTTTTGCCTTTATCAAACAGGGGAGTTTCTGGGGAGTTGAGATATTTGGGTTGCTCCTCACCCAGACTTCTGCCACCAAAGGCAATTACCCGTCCTCGAATGTCGTGGATGGGGATAATCAGGCGATCGCGAAAGGCATCGTAATAACCCCCTCTTTCCTTGGGCTTAATCAACCCAGCTTGCTCTACTTGCTGCACGGGTTTGCCTTTCTGCTCCACCAAGTATCTGTAGAGGGTTTCCCAACCTGCGGGTGCGTACCCCAACTGAAACTGCTGAATCGTTTCCTCACTCAAACGCCGCGTGTCTTGCAAATAGCTTAAAGCCTGCTGCCCTTGAGGTTGTCGCAGAGCGTGTTTAAAAAACTCCGCTGCCAGCGCTAGAACCTCGTATAGTTGCTCTCTTAGCGACAACTGACGCTGCAACTCTCGACGCTGTTCGGGTTCTAGAGTTTTGATTGAAACTTGATAGCGCCGTGCCAGATCGAGGACTACCTCGTTGTAGGAGCGCTTCCCTAGTTCCATCAAGAACTTAATCGCATTCCCACCCGCATTGCAGCCAAAGCAGTAATACATTTGCTTGCCAGGACTGACGCTGAAACTAGGTGTCTTTTCATCATGAAATGGGCACAAGCCTACATGGTCTTTTCCACGCTTGCGTAATACGACGTACTCTGAGACAACATCAACTATGTCAACTCGTTGCTTGACTTCTTCAATTGTGTCTGGATGCAGGCGGGGGATTTCCACTTCGTCGGTAAGCGATCTAAATAGCTGTGTCAGCTATTTTAATTTATCGATCTACCTAAATGAGGGGGTTTGGGGGAGCTATAGTGCCACCTCCATACCCCTAGGGTTGGTGGTGGGTACATGGACTCCCCCAAGTCAGTCTTAAGGATTCAACGTCCTTAAGACTGATATCTACCATATTGCCTTGCATCGGTAGATAATCTAAAATAACACTATGCTCACCCTAACGTACGGCTATAAAATTAATCCAACTCCCGACCAAACGGCAATCATTGACCAGACATTAGAGGTCTGCCGCCAAGTCTGGAATTATGCTTTGCGAGAACGCAAGGATTGGATTAATTCCCGTAAGTGTAGGGTAGACGCTTGTTCAATTCATTCCGAGTACATCATCCCAGCAGACGCACATTATCCCGATAAGAGTTTCCAGGAAAAGGCACTCACCGTTGCTAAGAAAACGTCGGAGGAACTAAGGAGTGTTAACGCTCAGGTTTTACAGCAAGTACTGCGGAAATTAGATACTGCATTTGAAGACATGAAGCGGAAGGGACACGGGTTACCCCGCTTCAAGAAGTTCGGACAAATGCGGTATGCCGTTTATCCGCAGATGTTAAAAGACCCACTAGGTCAAGGATGGA
>JALYGX010000270.1 GCA_030776905.1 Cyanobacteriota bacterium
GATCGCGTAACCAAATTAGTTCTCGCCCTCGCAGTGGGCTTTTTGTCCCTAAACCATCTTCCCCTTCCAGTTCAGCACGGGTGGGATAAGGCGTTCTCCAACGATCGAAGTCAGCAGGTAAACGATAGAGGGGATAGCGGTATTCTGCACTTGGCTTTCGACTAGCTGCATAAATTGGCTCAAAGTACCCGGTGAATGAGACGGTTCCTTGATTGTCCTTACCAACAGACTTGTAAAAGACATACTCGCGGTTGACAGCCGCTTGCAGTTGGGTAGGCGATCGCGAATTGAGCACGAGTTGGCGAAAACGAACGAGAGAACGACGGACGCGATCGCGGGTTATCCCCGATACCGGATATTTTTGGTAAGCTTGGGCAGCAGCAGGCGAGGCGAGATAACGAAGGCTGTAATCGATAGCCTTCAACAACGCCTGTCGGTCTCCTAGCTTACCGGGACGTGTCCACAATTGCTCATCAAAACCCAACGAGTCTAGATTGACCTGACTCGCCTCTGGGTTGAGGGGTTGCAGTGGCACATCTGCAAGGACTGAACGGCTAGCCGTCAAGAGCATCATCCCTAAACCTAGGGCGAGCCACGCCTGTGTCTTTCTCATACTTACCAAAAGTGTCATACCTCATTAGTTATTAGTCATTAGTCATTGGTTTTTCGTACCAAGCACTAATGACAAACAACTCAGGAAAAAGGACTAATAACGTTCGACGCTGCCACCAAAGACGGGTTCCACCCGAATGGCAGCAACGCTAGAGGGACGCAGCACCATATACTCGCCCTGGACGTTTTTGATCGGTACGCTGATGAAGTCGTTAGAGGTAGCCTTCGGCATCAGTTCACCGCTGTACCACTTCTGAAACTCTTGAATTGTTGCAAAACGTACTTCTTCCCGGTGACCACCTGTCAAGAGGAGGTGTACTGCGTATTCATCTGGGGTTCTTGGCATTGATAATAATCCTTACTCCATACCCAAATCATTATCAGCGACCACGAGAATCAGGTAAATAAATTAAAGCGTTGTAGCAAAGTTTCCATGACCGTCGGCAGCATTCGGTTTAGGTCATCTGGTTTTTCAAACAGTAGCTGCTGATGGCTAGGCAGGTCAAAGGGGAACTGCCCCGGTAAATCCGAACGTTCCATCTTCCCTAATAAAATTTGTTCTGTGCGCTTGGCTGTCAGGGCGTAGCCCGTTTCTATACAGACATTCGGGCTGGGGAGTAGTAAGGGGGTCTTTTCCCCGTCTACACGAGCCACTGGCGTCCCATCAGCAACAAATAGCAGGCTTTTGCGGATTCTGCGCATCTGGGTGCTGTTGAGCCGCATGGGTTCGCCAGGAGGGCGTCGGGATTCCTCTAGGATTAGGGGTAAACGCGATCGCTGGTTGAAGGTGTCCAGAGTCCCAGAGAGAGCGTTACGCAAAGCTTCACTGGAGGCATTGTACTCAGTTTGGTAACTCAGAAAGATGATCGGCTCTAGCTGAGCCATCACTTCAAGCTTTGTGAAGTAAATCTCATGAGAGATTAGATCGATATTGGAAATCGCATAACCACCACTACCTTCAAGGTAAAACTCAACGATTTCTCCTTCCAGGTAGCGTTCAAACCATTCTGAGTTTCTGACATCCTGGCTATCGTCTAAAAAGTCAGCTCTTAAACCCGACTTGAGCAAGCTATTTTTGCTCAGACGCAAATCGTGTGGGCGTTTCTCCAGTTCTTTTATGGGTTCGTAATGCTGGAGATACCAGGCTTTCAAGGCAATGATGGCCATGATGTCTTATTCGATGCACGGTTTCCCGACGCCCAATGCTAAAATTACTAGACTCGATATTTTAGCAGTAACAGGTGACATCTTCACCGCATTCATCAGCCAGGTAGCACAGAGCACGGAAGCGCAGTGCCACCACTTCTTCATAAAGCGGATTCAGTTTGCACATCGGCGGAATGTGAAACAAGATGCGACCAAATACTTTAACATCACGCTCAAAAGGGCACTGCGCTGGGATGGCTTTACAAAGGCGGTGCGCCAATTTAGGGTTATGGACTTCAACTCGGTCGAGCCATTGCCGTAGGGGTTGAAGTGGGTCAAACGGTTTCTTGGTTTTGAGAGGCTTAAGCGGGGTAGCGTTACTGGAGGAAGCCTGTTCTGGGTGAATCCAGCTTGTAATAACTAGATTCTTTGCTGTATACTCGGATACACTCATAATTCCTTTCCTGTATTCGGAAAAAGCGAACTTCGATCGCTTGTAATTTACCTACAACCGCTTACCCGCTCGTACCGGAAGAATTCCCGTGTAGTTTTTCGGTAAATTGCCGTGGTGGAATAGGCACTTACCACCTGCTTGGTAGCGCAAAGCTTCATAGCTATTTACAAGTGTGTCGGTTCTGTGTGTTCTGACCCTGTGACAACTTAATTAGGGTCAATATAGCTGCTAGGCATAAAGCAGCTCATTTTAAAACAGGATTTATTTTGGGCGTTATCAACAACAGCAGCGCTGGGAGAAAATTAACTAATTTATGGCAGTCAGTTTGAACATCGGCTCTATCAAGATTTTGAAAGCCAGGTTGCTTGTTGATATGTTGACTCAAACCACGAGGACTTAGCCTGAGTATTCTCACTGAACTTTTATTAAGTTTGGAGACGTGGTTTAGTAACAACACTTAAACAGAATAACCTATCTCAGCGATAAACGGCATAAGTAAAAAGACTGACCTTGACGTGGGAAGGTTTCCCAGAGCCTCAAAGTCAGTCTATCAAAAGAACGCGGGAGTTAGGGTAAGGATTTGCGACAGCTTTCAGTTGAACATACCTACGCTCTGAGACAGAGTCTGCTCAATAGGTGTTTGCATTCAAGTTGAACACTGCTTCAAACCGTTGCAGGTAGAAATAGACTGGTTTATGGGGCTAGGTTTCTTGCCCTTGTATCGACTCGCTATCTTCCAGCCTCCAGTCCCTAACCCCTAGTTTCTATTTCTCTAGGATGCAACCTTTGCCGTCGAGCGTCGCCGTCTGCCTGTTACCTTAACAGGTGGTTCGGTTGGATTTTGCAGCAAGAATACTACCAACGGGCTGCTTTGAAGTTCGCGTCGGGCTAAACGCCGCAAGTCGCCCTCAATTTGCCCTTGCAAGCCGACCCAATCGACATCGGTTTCGTTACCGTCAAACGATTTAACAAAGTCAGTCCAGCGATCGCTTAATGTTCGTTCGATCGTCTTAGTCACCAACCCTTGCAGGAGAGACTTCTCCACCGTCGAGACAACACCACGCAGGTGAATTTCTGGTTTAGCCAGCAGTTCGCCCTCCCAGCTAACTGCCGCCGCTACAGTAACGACACCATCTTCTGCGAGTTGCTGCCGTTCTTTCAGCACGTTGTCATGAACAATACCGCTTCTATCGACCAGTTCCACTCCAGCCGGAACTTTTCCAGCCAGCCCAATACTGTTTTCCGATACCTCAACAATATCCCCATTGTTGATAATTACCGTATTTTCCGCAGGAATACCCATATTTTGTGCCATCTTCGCGTGCTGCACAAGCATTCGGTGTTCGCCGTGAACAGGCACAAAGAATTTCGGTCGAGTTAGGGCAAGCATCAGTTTCTGATCTTCCTGTGAGCCGTGACCGGAAACGTGAATTCCCTTATCGCGACCGTAGACAACATTGGCTCCCTGTATCATCAACTTATCGATGGTATTCACCACGGCAATGGTATTACCGGGAATTGGGTTAGCTGAGAATACTACCGTGTCGCCCTGACGGATTTTAATTTGTCGGTGTTCTCCGTTGGCAATGCGAGTCATGGCTGCCATCGGTTCGCCTTGAGAACCCGTAGTTAGAATCAGTACCTTTTCTGGAGGCAGATTGCTAACCGCGTGTAGTGGCTCAAATAAGTTGTCTGGGCAATTAATGTAACCCAAATTGCGAGCATGAGCGATGACATTGAGCATCGAACGCCCAACAACGGAAACAACTCGCCTATGCTTTTGTGCCAACTCCAGGATCATATTCACCCGGTGGACTGACGAGGCAAAGGTCGTCACTAGCAGGCGTCCCGGTGCTTGAGCGAAGATTCGGTCGAGATTGGGATAAACAGACCGTTCTGAAGGAGTATTTCCTGGAACTTCGGCGTTGGTGGAATCGCTTAACAGACACAGGACACCTTTTTCGCCATGTTCTGCCAGTCTTTGGAAATCAAAGTATTCGCCATCCACGGGTGTATGGTCAACTTTAAAGTCCCCCGTATGGATAACAACACCGACTGGGGTGTGCAGGGCAACGGTGAAGCTATCGGAGATGGAGTGAGTGTTGCGAATAAATTCAGCAACGAATGAAGAACCAATGCGCACCATCTCGCGAGGTCCAACAGTCTTTAATACTGTGCGATCGGCAACTCCAGCTTCTTCCAATTTGCCTTGCAGTAATGCCATTGCCAGACGCGGACCATAAATGACGGGAACATCAAATTGCTTGAGGTGATAAGCAATTCCGCCGATGTGGTCTTCATGACCGTGAGTAACAATTATGCCCTTGATTTTATGGCGATTTTCCCGCAGATAGGTCATATCGGGAAGGACAATATTGACCCCATGCATTTCATCGTTAGGGAAGGCTAGTCCTGCATCCAAAAGTATAATTTCGTCGTTGAACTCGAAGACACAGGTATTCTTCCCAATTTCATGCAATCCACCCAGAGGAATAATTTTCAGGGCAGGTTTTGATTCGCTATTATTAGTCATTTGCCTCCTTTGAGGTTTTGTTGTTGATTTCGTACAAGGTTCAATCAGATGCAGCACTTAGGTAGAAAACGTTTTATTGGTACACAAACCTGAGACATCATCAAAAACTTATTTACGGTCATTTCTCTTAAAACCGTTAATTCCTCCCGCATTCTAGAGGAGAGATGATGTCTGAAATGTTTATTTGATTTGGTCTTCGCTCATTGTTTTTGGCATAAGAAGCGTGCCAAAAAACTTTAAAATGAGCAGGAATGTGACGTTCAAGAGTTATTCATCGGTAATACTAATTCCAATTGTGGTGAAACATTTTAGTGATATCAGCATTTCTTTAAATCAGAGAAAGCTCAGTTAAAACAGCCTCTACTTTTTGTTTTAACTCAGGTGGCAGTTCGCATAAGGGCGGGCGCACAGAACCCACCTTCCAACCTTGGAGTTGTAGTGCTGCTTTGAGAGGGATAGGATTAGCCGTACAAAACAGAACTTTAAATAGGGGAAAAAGTTTTAGGTGAATTTCCGTTGCTACTTTAATTTTACCGACTTCAAAGGATTGGATCATCTGTTGCATCTGAGTGCCGACTAGATGACTGGCAACGCTAACGATACCCGTGCCTCCCAGTGCCAGCATAGCTAGGGTAAAGGAATCATCTCCTGAGTAAATGGCAAACTCAGGCGGTGTTAGACGACGAAGTTGACTTGCCTGGTCAAAATCCCCTGCGGCCTCTTTGATTGCCACAATGTTTGGAATTTCTGCTAGACGGGCAACAGTCTCTGGTAGGAGATTTTGACCAGTACGACTCGGCACGTTATAGAGCATCAAGGGTAGGTCAGGACAGGCTTTGGCGATCGCCTGAAAATGATGATGTAGTCCTGCCTGGGGTGGTTTGTTGTAATAGGGAACGACTTGTAATGAACCATCTAATCCTAGTTTAGCGGCTTTTTGCGTGGCTGCGATCGCCTCTTGAGTAGAATTCGATCCCGTCCCAGCAATTATCTTAGCTTTCCCTGCCACCGCCTTTTGCACCACCTGAAATAACTGGTACTCTTCCTCCCAAGTGAGGGTAGGCGATTCGCCTGTGGTACCGCAGACTACAAGAGCATCTGAGCCATTGTCTACTAAATGAGCCGCTAGTTTTTCTGCGACTTCATAATTTACGCTGCCATCTTCACCAAACGGCGTGATCATTGCCGTTAGCACACGTCCAAAATTCACCACCCTCTTTTAACTCCTCCTTTGTCATTGGTTATTAGTCATTGGTTATTGGTTTAAGGACGAACAACAAATGACAAAACACCAAGATTTAATTAAGTACTCGCTCCCATATTTCTAGCTGTTCTTGCCAGTTTTTTAATGAGAGACTGCTGCTGTCTCCCGTCCTAGCAATTTTCGGGCAACTAACAACTCGGCAATCTGCACCGCATTTAAAGCTGCACCTTTACGAACTTGGTCCCCACATAACCAAAGTTCTAAACCGCAAGGGTGAGAAAGGTCTTGACGAATCCGACCTACCAGAACCTCATCACGACCCGTAGCGTCAATCGGCATCGGGAAGTAATTGGCTTGCCAGTCTTCTACCACTTGCACGCCAGGAGCATTGGCTAACACTTCTCGTGCCTTTGATACCGACATGGGTTGTGCAAACTCTAGATTAATCGCTTCTGAGTGGGCACGCAGTACAGGAACCCGTACACAAGTCGCACTAATTCTTAGCTGGGGGGCGTTAAAAATCTTCCGCGTTTCGTTGACCATCTTCATTTCTTCCTCGCAGTACCCCTGCTCGTTGATGGGTGTGTTATGCGGGAACAGATTAAAGGCTAGGGGATAAGGAAAGCATTCGGTTGGTGGGGTTTCACCGTTGAGGATTGCCTGCGCCTGTGCCTTAACTTCCTCCATTGCTCTCATCCCAGCACCACTAGCCGATTGGTAAGTAGCGGCAACAATTCGTTGGACTGGCTGTACTTGATGTAGGGGCCATACTGCCATTGCCATCAAAATTGTCGTGCAGTTGGGATTGGCAATAATTCCTTGATGAGTCGCTACGGCATCGGGATTGACCTCTGGAATGACCAAGGGCACCTCTGGAGTCATCCGAAACGCACTAGAGTTATCAATTACAACCGCGCCCTTCTCAACCGCTTTAGCAGCCCAAGCTTTTGAAGTTCCCCCTCCAGCCGATGCCAAAACCAAATCAACATTATCAAACGACTTTTCCGAGACGACCTCCACTGGCAACTCTTCACCTTGGAAGGAGAGGGTCCGTCCAGCGGAACGAGGTGAGGCGAGAAGCTTTAACTCGGCAATGGGGAAGTTGCGGCTATCTAATAATTCCAATAACTCTGTACCGACTGCACCCGTTGCGCCCAAGATGGCAATGCGAACTTTAAAAGACAAATGAATTTCCTCCACTTACTTGTTTTTGAGATACTTCCAACACTGACTCGATGAGCCTTTGAGAGCTGTTAAATTTTCTTAAGCTTGCTGGGCGCTCCGAAGAGAGCGGCGCGATCGCGCATCGCTGGGAATTGGGGTCTGTTGTGGCGCACCTACGTCTTAAAATTGCAGTGAGTTTAACTAATCTTCTTACCTGTCTTAACACGCTTGGGCCGGGTTTCTCACCTAACTACCTGATTGAAAAGCCAGAGTATTGCTTAACGCCATTACTGTGCTGTGTTTACAGCTTAACTAAAGCTTGAAGAGGCTCACTTCGCTCTTGCGGATAACGCTAACACGCGCTCCTATGTACTATCATCAGATACGGAAACCGTAGGAACAGCTCAGAGCTTTGTCTCCAAGGCGACCGCAAGGGAAGAACTGCTAGATGCTTATGTTTACTGGTTGCAAAACTAGAATACCACGAGGGGTCTACATTTCACTTCTAAAGCTCCGCTCTTACAAAGCATCGGTTGAATTATCGCTCCCAAAGCGTTGAAAAATCTTTATTCAGTTTGAAACACAAGCGTCAATGAAAGTTACTCAGGAAAAACTGCCAAAGAGCCAGCTCGGTCTGGAAATTGAAATTCCCGCCGAAACGACCAAAAAAGTTTACGAAAAGGTCGTGCAAAACTTAGCGCGCTCTGCCAACATTCCTGGGTTTCGCAAAGGAAAGGTGCCGCGTCAGATTTTGCTCCAACGGATGGGACCACAACGCATTAAAGAAGCGGCTCTCGAAGATTTGGTTCAAGATAGCCTCAAGCAGGCGCTCAGCCAAGAATCGATTGAGGCATTAGGGAACTACAAGCTAGTCTCCACCTACGAAGAATTGATCGGTCAGTTTCAACCTGGAGAACCCCTAACGTTCTCAGCTTCGGTTGATGTGCCGCCCGATGTTCATTTGGGTGAGTACAGTGGGTTAAGCGTGAAAGCTGAGGAAACTCAACCCGATCCGGAAGCGGTGGATAAATTCCTAGAAGAACGTCGTACCGAGCAAGCTACCCTCATTCCAGTAGAATCACGTCCTGCTCAAATGGGGGATGTGGCAGTGGTTGATTACAGCGGAAAATTTACAGGGGAAGGGGAAGAAGCGACAGAAATCTCAGGAGCGCAGGCTACAGACTTTCAAATTGAGCTAGGGGCAGGACGGTTCCTTGAGGACATTGTTCAGGGAATTGTCGGCATGAATCCAGGGGAGACAAAAGAAATCCCCGTGCAGTTCCCTGAAGACTATCCGCGAGAAGATTTGGCAGGCAAGCCAGCGAATTTTACTCTCACCCTGAAAGAACTGAAGGAAAAAGAGTTACCAGAGTTAGATGATGACTTCGCTCAAGAAGTCAGCGAGCAGGAGACACTGGTAGAATTGCGGGAATTTTTGGAAAAGCAATTTCGGGAAAAAGCCGAGCAAGAAACCACAGCAAGCAAAGAGCAAGCATTGTTAGCTGCCCTCCTAGAAAAAGTCGAGATCGACCTTCCTGAAACGATGATCGAGCGGGAAGTGGAGACGATTTTGACGCAAACGGCTATCCAGATGGAAAACTACGGCATGGATATCCGGAAGCTGTTTAATGCAGAAACCATGCCAAGGCTCAGAGAAAACGCGCGTCCTGATGCCATGCAACGCCTTCAGCAATCCCTTGCCCTCCAAGAAATTGCTAAACGCGAATCCATAGCAGTTGAACCCCAGGACATTGAAGCCAGGATTAAAGAAGTCATGGAGCAGTTGGCTGGACAAAATGTCGATCCTAAGCGATTGCGGGAAGTCGTCGAGTCTGATTTGCTTAAAGAGAAAGCGATGAAATGGCTAGAAGAGCACGCCACTGTTGAACTAGTGCCCAAAGGCTCCTTAAATCCAGATGAAGACGAAGACCTAGAAGAAGTCACGGACGCGGCTACCCAGACGATTGATGTACAAGCCGAAGCCTCCACTACAGAAGAAACAGCAGAAGCAGGCACGGAAGAAGTGACGGACGCCGCGCATCAAACGATTGACGTACAAGCTGAAGCTTCCCCTGAGTAATGAGAAGTACTTTGCATCTCCCTGGAGAGAGATAAATTCCAGCGTAGTAGCTGAATAGAGGGCGTAATCAGCAATTCAGGAAGTGTTGCCTTGGTGACGAGCATACCTAATGCCGCGCCAAGGTGCGATCGCTTTTTTCAATAACTGGAAAAGTTACTCCTTATGCAGT
>JALYGX010000271.1 GCA_030776905.1 Cyanobacteriota bacterium
ATCTGTTTGACCAGAGTTCCGGGCGTCTGCGCCAAACAGAGGCAACCTTTGCCCCATCTGTTGCTCCTGAGATGATGTCAGGAACATTGGGCAAAATGCTCAATGGCAACCCTTCGCCCGATATCCAACAGGGACTCCAAGACGTATATCAGGGGAAATCCAAGCGTTACAGGTTCGAGAGTGGTCGAGGTGCTAGCCTCAAAGGTGTAATTGAACGCAACGATCGCGATCGCATTTACATTGCTGTTTGGGAGTCAGATTTACATGATTAGAATCGGGGTATCAGAAACAGCGATTATCTACAAGAAAGATTAAACCACTGCCTAAGCTGCAACCTTCTGCTGTCACGGCATAATGCTAATCACTACCATTTATCATCCGTGCCTCGCTCTCCCAGGAGTCGGGGCTTTTTGTTACCCCCTCAAAACTCCATTCAGACAACTCTGAATAACAGTAAACCTGTCTGTAACAACCCCACCATAAAACCCAAAATACCCCCTAAATTAACAATTGCTTGTAACTCATTTTTCACAATCCCTTGCACATTTGTCTCCAGTTCCTCAGCAGTAGTTGCCTTAACTCGGTCAACAATCACCTGATCGATCGACAAAATTGGAATAGCCTGCGCCACAATCTTTTCCAAATCTTTCTCCAAATAGCGCTCTAAAATCAACGCCAATTCCTGACTAATCACTCCCAACGACGTAGTCACCGCCGCAGAATTCCGCAACCGATTCAGGATAATCGTCGCTACATTTGCCCAATCAATCGATTCACCTAATCCCTTTAACACTTCTGCACCGCGTTCTTGCACATAGCTGCGAACCGTATCCCGTATCGTTTTACGCAGCTGTCGCACTGTTGAGACAGGCAAGTTTTGCAGCGAGACATTTTGTAGCCATTTTCGTAAGCGTTCTCGAACTGACAGAGAAATAATCAATTCAGCAAGACGGACATTTGCCGCATCCTTTTCATCCAAGCAATACGTCCGCAGGCGCGTTAAGGTATTGCGCAAACCAAATAAATTCGCCACTACCCAATACGTCCCACTCGACTTTTCCCGAAACCCTTCATCAATAATCTGAATATTTCGGTCGGTCAAAAAGTCAACAATTGCCTGTCTCACTACATCAGGTGGCAGCACCACCTGTAATAACCAGTCAGAAAGCTTTCGGGACTGCTCTTCAGTAAGCTGGAAGTCCAACAAAACCTGGTCAAAAATTTGATTGATTTGAACTTCCAAAAAATCCTCGCGACGAGCAAGGACCTTCAACAATCGGGGTAGCGACTGACCCAGTAAGTCCCGAAGAATTCCCGCGAGAATTTTGGCAGTCTTCTGCTCTTTATCTAGCTGAACTTGCTCCAACGCCAGCTTCAATAACCACAGAATCGCACTCTGAACCCGCTCCGTTTGCAGCAAGCGTCCCGCCAGAGTTTGCAACTCACCGGGTGTCAGCAGCGAACCCATAATCGTGTCAGCAATCCGCTTGGCAAGGCGTTCTTGATTGCGCGGAATCAAACCGGGAGTAAACGGTAGCTGTCGCTTACCGATGTAAATAGCCTTGTAGGGGCGAAATAGCATTTTAATGGCTATATCGTTAGTGAAATAGCCAATAATTGCCCCCGCTACGGGAGGGGCGACATAAATCCAGAGTGTAGCAAGATCCAAATCCAAGGTGGCAACCAATAGACAGAGGTGAGGGTATATCAGAAGGAAAAACGCAAAAATACTTAGTTATTACGTTTTGCTTTTTGCCTTTATCCGCCTAACCCCCATCTTAGTTGGTGTAATGGAAAGTCTTACCATAACTCGCCCTGAGTTTGGCGTGGGCAGTCATCAAGTTTTAGTAAGGACTAACACCCCCATCATGCCGATCGCAATTGGATAGTGAGTCGCAGCAAATCCTGCTTCTTTAGCTAAACGTACCTGCTCTGGCCCCGTCGGAAACCGTTCTAAGCTAGGGGCGATATAGGCATATTCTTCGGTTAAGCCTAATTGTTGAGCGACAGGCACGACAACATTGTCAAGATACCACTGCTGAAAAGCACGCATTGACGGCTGTGCGGGGCGATGAAAGTCTAAAAGGGCGGCTTTAGCACCGGGCTTGAGAACGCGGTACAACTGTGAGAAGCAGCGAGGAATGTCTGTCACATTCCGCAGACCATAGCCCATCGTCGCACAGTCAAAGTAATTATCCGGAAAAGGTAAATCAAGGGCGTCTGCCTCAACCCAAGTAATGGGGGGAGGTGGGTATTGATGTTCGCTGCGTTGCTCGGCTTGTGCTAATAGCGCGGGGGAAAAGTCCACCCCGTAGACTTGACCTGTTGCACCCACCTGCCGCGCCAAGAGTTGAGCCAAATCGCCACTGCCACAACATAAATCTAAGCCGATGTTCCCAGGATGAGGATTGCTCCACTTTACCGCCATCAGCTTCCAAATCCGGTGCTGACCCAGACTTAACCAATTGTTTAGCTGGTCGTAAACAGGTGCAATACGGTCAAATAAATCACGAATTTCCGACGCAGGGGGTGCCAATGGGCGATCGCTCATAAAGTGCTGAGTGCTGAGTGAGGAAGAGGAAAAAAACGTTCAGGTTTTCGTTGAGTAGTGGTTTTCATGGCGTCCCTTGCAAAAGTAGATACCATCTGGGTTGATCTGCGGTTTCATATTCAAATTAACGCTTTTTGCCAAAAGTCTATTGATGAAATTGCGTTACGGTTAGGGCTAAGCCAACGTGCTGCGCTGACAGATGAATTAGCTTTAGCTCATCTTCTTGCATGGGTGTCCTTTTTTGCTTCCACTGCAGCGATAGAACTGCCAGCAAAGAAGTTCGGTAGATAATCGGGACAACTAGGTGGGCATGAATACCTGCCGTCTGGTAATAGTCTGCACCCGATGGAGGTGTTGCGCTCGGAGCATTGACCCAAACTTTAAGCGATCGCTCGCTTAGTGCTTCTTGAGCGAGAGGGTCTTTGTCCAGGCTGTTTGCAACGACTTCAGACTTTGTGTAAGTTCCTCGTTGCGCCGTTAGCGTATTATCCTCTACTAGCTGTAAGATGCAGCTATCTGCACCGAAGTTTTCGCCAAACGCTTTGGCAAGTGGCTCAAGGCAAGCCTCTAAATTATCTGACTCCTGAGCCACTTGCACAATGGTTGCGAGTAGTGCCGTTTGCGCTTGCGATCGATGCAATTCCTCTGTTCGTTGCTTGAGCAATTCATAGGTTTCAGCGGCACGTTGCACCACTGCTTTCAGCTCATTCGGGTCCCAAGGCTTCGTAATATACTTATAGACTTGTCCAGAATTAATTGCCTCGACCAAATCCTCAACATCAGTAAAACCCGTCAGGATAATCCTGACGGTATCGGGAAACTGGGGCACCGTTTTGCTCAAAAACTCCGTTCCCTTCATTTCCGGCATCCGTTGGTCGGAAATAATTACGGCAACTTCTCCCTCAGTTGATAGCAGGGACAGAGCGTTGATGCCGCTTTCGGCTCTCAATACGTCAAAATCTCGTCGGAAGGTTCGGTAGAGCAAATCCAGATTGTCTGGCTCATCGTCTACCACGAGCATTTTTGGTTTTTTCGGGCGCTCTAAGCTCATTAACTGACGGCTGATCCTATCAAGATGAGGAATATCAGGAATATCATTGTCCCTAACCATACAATAAACTCCTTATAGTAGTCCTGGACTAGCAACCCATCGATCTAGGGGCTAATCTTTCGTTATATTGCAGCGAGAAAAAAACTTTTCAGGAAGAAAACGCTGGCACGATAAATTAAAGACATCTTGCTACTTGCTGGCACTGTTAATTTTCCCAAACTATGACTGAAACAACATCGGGCACGCCTGAGCGTCACCCTCAACCTGAATCAGCACCTATCAATGCTGAAGAGTTACTACAATTGCTGCGGCGCAAAGAAAGCAACTGGGTTGAGTGGGGGAAGGCTTGTCAGCAGTTACAAAAAGCTGGCTATAATCCCCAGGTGATTTTTGAACAAACTGGGTTTGAACCCATTCAGCAGAATCAAGTGATTGTTGCCTATCAGGTTTATGCGACGTTGTTGAATGCTGGGGTATCCGAGCAAGTGCGATCGCGTTATGAGCGGACTGGCAGCGATTCGTTGTACGAACTGCGCATTCTCACCCAACCTGAACGTGCTGCCGTTGCTGAATTTCTGGTCGCCAAAAACCTCGACTCTGAGGGAGCGCGTGAAGTTGCCAAAGCGGTCAAGGAGTTTTCTCGCCGTAGCACCCTACCTGAAGGATTTTCCAATCATCCCGGTGACGCTATTGCCTATGAGTGTTGGAAAATCGCTCAACAACATAATGACTTGCAAGAGCGATCGCGTTTAATTGCACGCGGTTTGATGTTTGCTCATAGTCAAGAGGCGCGGCAACAAATCGAGAAATTACTGACCGAAATGGTTGGCGGTAAACAGCGTCCTGCACCCCGACTGCCCTTCTACCGCGTCGAAGCTGACGATGAACTGCCCCGCCTGTTATCAGTCGCAGGTCAGTTGCCATTAACAGCAGCTACGCTCAAAGATGTCCCTAGTGTCAAGAATACTGGTTCCTTCCAGTTAGTTGAAGTAACTGGAAAACAAACTTTAGTAGCGGTACCGGGTTGGCAAGTCATCTTGAAGGCGCAAGACCCTATTGTGATCGTGTGTAATACTAAGCAACTGCCGACTCAACAAAAAGAGAAGTCCGAAGAGGTGTTGGCAATTGTCGATCGCGCCCAGCAGGAATGGGAGGCAGACGGCTATTTTGTTGTTGAGCAGTCAGGACAAGTGGAAATTCAGTGGTTTCCAGAGGCTCCCAATGTGGCGCTATTAGGACAGCTCATTTTAGTGCTACGTCCGAAAAAAATTCTGGACGAACCCTTGAGTCAAGATGTCTGGCAAATCGATGAATAATCCAATTCAGGTATGTTGATGGAATCTTAAGGCGAAGGGGATTTGGGATTAAATAGACATGATTTTTGATGTTACGCCGATTGCTTGGTATAACGGGAGATTGGTTCAACGCGAACAAGCTTCCCCCTCGATTGCTAGCCATTCTCTTCACCTTGGCATCGGCGTTTTTGATGGCATCATGGCTTACTGGAATGGCGATCGCTATTACATTCATCGTCTTGAGGCTCATCTAAACCGCCTGCGTCATGGGGCAA
Source organism: Cyanobacteriota bacterium (assembly GCA_030776905.1). GTDB lineage: Bacteria > Cyanobacteriota > Cyanobacteriia > Cyanobacteriales > Coleofasciculaceae > CADCTM01. The sequence continues at coordinate 5,173 of JALYGX010000271.1, forward strand.
CACAGATGGGTCTGGGATTTTCCTGGTCAAACGCAGACCTTAAATCGGGTATTGAGTCACTCCTCGATGAAGCCCCTCACACGAATTACTACATCAGACCCATCGTTTACCGAAAAGGGTCATATTTGAACTTTAACGAGGCGATGCCAGTTGATGTGGCAATCTTAGCCGTGACGGTTGAACGCGATGTAGACAAACCTCTAAAAACCCACATCTCGCCTTTTGAGCGTGTTTCGGGTCAAGCTATCCCTGTGACCTGGAAGATATGCGGTACTTATGTCAACAGTTACTTAAGCCGTCGCGCTGCCCAGCTAGAAGGGTTCGATGATGCGATCCTGCTAGACCAGTCAGGTCGAATTACCGAAGCAACGGCGGCTAATCTTTTTTTCCTGCAAAAAGAGACAGTGATTACACCCACACTAACTCCCAACATTTTCCCCGGCATTACTCGCTACACATTACTGGATGTTGCCCAATCCTTAGGAATTGAAGTGATTGAGCGGGATGTTCGACCGGCTGAACTCGGAACTTTTGATGGAGCTTTCTTAAGCGCCACCATGATGGAGTTAAAACCCTTGGCAACCATCGGCGACTATCAGTATGAATCGTCGAATCATCTCCTATTTCGCCGTTTTTTGCAGGAGTTTCGGGAAATTACGCACCAATAATGTTTTCCTTATCTTCCTCCCTGATTACATCGATATAGCTGATAAGGAATTCCAATGCGGTGATGCCTATTGGGATCAAGAATGCAACGAGTTTGATTAGTAAGTATCAGTTGTGGTGGATAGTTTTTGCGTTTTAGTCCGGGAGCAACCACCCAGAGATGTAAACGAGGTACTTGCAAGACGGGCAACTTGGAAAGATTTTGCCAAACGGGTTCATACCCCAACTTTG
>JALYGX010000272.1 GCA_030776905.1 Cyanobacteriota bacterium
TAACCGCTGCTGGGGCGTCTGAGTTTGTCCTGATTCCTTGTGAGGCATTGGTCAAGGGCGTAAATTCGCTGGCATCTACCTTAGAATTTCTGCATCAGCAGCAAGAGCTGGACGCTTTCACAGGTAAAATCCTGGGGGTCGTACCCTTTCGAGACAGGATTGTCGGATGCCAACAGACCAAAGCAAGTCGAAACGCAATCGCCGCAATGGCAGAAATCTCTTCGCTTCCTATCCTGCCGTCGATTGTGGAGTCGGAGCGCTATAAACAGGCGCTCGATGCTGGGGAACTGCCCCCCGATGAATTACTTCATGCTATGAAGAAAATTTCGGAGGTGTTGAGCCATGTCTGATGATAGTGCTTTAGAGCGAATTAAAAGGCGTCAGCAGCAGCGTCCCCAAGTCCCGGAAAGAGGCTCGCCCTATGAGGTAAATAACTCTCTTGAGCCGGAAACTATTGAGGTAACCAAGGCGACCATACCAACCCAAAAAGATACCAGAAAAGGGGGTTCACTTCGCCTTGATGCAACCGTCTCCAAGACGATTCGGCATATCTGCGTTGATGCTGAGGTAACAAGAGAAACACTCATCGAAGCCTTAATAGAGTTCTATCAAAAACATCCAGAAGCCCAACCGGAAATTCTCGCATCGGCTAGAGCGAAACAGAATAAACGAATGGAAGCAGCTAACCTCAAACGAAGACAGGCCATGCTTGAACGTCTCCAGTCCTAAGAGCAATGGCAAAAACACAGGTGAGTGAACGGCAGACGCGACATAGAATGATAGCTAACAGCCTGGAGTTGAACATGGAGCGATCGCCCCTGCGGGAACACTACGAAGCACTCACGGCAAAAAGATATCAAATCATAGGAGCCGAGGTACTCGTGCGCCACCTGAACAATGTAAAAACAGTTTAAGAAAACTTCGGATGTCCAGACTATCAAGACTATATAAGTAAGACAGACGCCTATATAGTTAGAACTGTATAAGTAAGATAGACCACCTATATGGTTAGGGCTGTATAAATAGTTTTGGTAATCTATATAAAACTCGACTAGAGTTCAAGAGTCCCACAAGGAATTTAGTGAAAAGGTAGAACTCACTTCAACGTTGAGCTTCAAGGCTGGCGCTGCGTACCTTACACAATTTCTCAAAAGGCGATTCCAGGACTGTTCCTACATCAAATCCGTTCCAGTCGCGTCCTTTTGCTCCCCCAATTGAGACAACACCTCCAAAACAGGAAACTCGGATTTTTTGACCCATCCTCGTGCCTTGCTAATGAAGTCCCTAGTGCTCTTAAAACTAATTGAATGGAAACGGCTGAAATTAACTAAAAAAGTGCTCACCTGACGGCAGTTTGGACATAGCATTACTTTAGGATTAAATTTAATTTCCTTAGACAAGCCTCGCTCGCCTATTTCCCAGAGAATTTGGTAATCTCCAGCCTGCCACCGCATCCGAGCAATAACCGCTGACAGAATTCGATGGACTGGTGAAGCAGATACTGGAACAAAACCGTGCCCCTCAGGACGTTGATGACTTGAGCACGTAGAGAGGGTAGACTCTTCTGTAAAATCTCTCTTTTATATTGCTAAAGGGATGATGGCCTACTCAGTGATGTACGGACGTTGAAAAATGCCAATAGACCGCCAGCGCTACCCGGATAATTGGTCAGATATTGCCCTATTAGTCAAAGAAGCGGCTCTTTGGCGCTGTCGTCACTGCTCTAAACAATGCCTTCGCCCTGGTGAGAAACCCTCAAACCTGACTCGCTCCGAGTGGACTGTCGCCACGCTATCGGTGCATCATGCCAACTGTATCCCGGAGGATAATCGACTAGAGAACCTGATTCCCCTCTGTACGCCCTGTCATCTAGCCGTACATACAAGACGTAACGGAAATGTGTCTCCCGGTCAGCTATCTCTATTCAACTTTTTTACCGTCGAGCAATCAACTAAGCCGAGCAATGACAGAGCTGGGTAAGAGACTTCAAAGCGTTCGCCCTACAGTTTTATATTTTCCAGAGAAAAGCGAGCCGTTGCTCCAACAAAAACGGTTCTAACCAACTCCCGTAACCGAGTTGCTTAAAGGTACATTTCACTTAGTTTGAGGTGGTGGAAATGAAGCTATTTCGGATCTTAATAACCTTACTACTGACTTTTGTCGTCGTTATTTGCTTTGCTCAAAAAGCTATGGCATTTTGTGGTTTCTATGTGGCTAAAGCCGATACCAAGCTTTACAACAAAGCGTCTCAAGTAGTGCTCGCCCGTGATGGTAGCCGCACTATTCTAACGATGGCAAACGATTATCAAGGGGATGTCAAAGACTTTGCTCTGGTTGTCCCAGTGCCTGTGGTACTGTTGCCAGAGCAAGTTCGCATTGGCGATCTCAAGGTTATTAAACGGTTAGATGATTTTAGTGCTCCCCGACTGGTGGAATATTTTGACCCCGATCCCTGTGCGATTTCCGAGTTTACAGGAAATACAACTCTTCGCGGAAATGTGATGGCTATCACTGATGCTAACAGCTTCAATAGCAGCGACAGCACCCGACTGGGTGTCACCATAGAGGCCCGCTTCTCTGTGGAGGAATATGATGTCATAATCCTGAGTGCCAAGGAATCAACGGTCTAGAAACTTGGCTCAAACAAAACGGGTATCAACTTCCACAGGGGGCAGCGAGGCTACTTCAACCCTACATCCGGCAAAACCTGAAATTCTTCGTTGCCAAAATCAATCTAGAAGAATTTCAACAAACTGGCTCTCAATTCCTGCGTCCCCTGATGATTGCTTACGAATCTTCTAGATTTATGCTGCCGATTCGTCTGGGCATGATCAATGCTACGACTGAACAAGATTTGATTGTCTATGTGTTATCGCCAAAAGGACAGGCAGAAATTACTAACTACCGCACTGTAAATGTCCCAACAGATGCTGAGCTACCTGTATTCGTCAAGGATGAATTCGCCGATTTCTACAAGACCATGTTTCAAACTGCCTATAGTCGTGAAGGGAAAAATGTGGCTTTTCTTGAGTATGCCTGGGACATGAAATCGTGCGATCCTTGTGCGGCTGAACCTCTTAGCCGGGAAGAACTCGTGAAGGCTGGGGTCTTTTGGCTCATCCCAAGAACACCTAATAATGTGTTTATTACCCGTCTGCATATACGCTACACCCGTGATAAGTTTCCCGAAGATTTGATGTTTCAAGAAACGTCAAACCGTCAAAACTTCCAGGGTCGATATGTTTTACGTCATCCCTTTAACGGGGAGATGAAGTGTGCAGCCGCCCAAGACTATCAAAGGTCTTTGAATGAGCGATTGGAACGGGAGGCGAAGACTCTAGCGAAACTTACTGAATGGAAGATTCAGGATATCCGAAAGAGAGTAAATTTCACTCCCCTGCGACCTAATCCTTTTTTTTGGAGAAATATTTGGCGTTGATACACACAGGACTTATGCAAGCGAGCGCTCGCTTGCCTGGGACGGTTTAGATTAAGTTCCTGTACTTGGTAGCGCTGGCCACCCAAGTGAACGCCCGTAGGCGATTGGTATAACGGCTAAACACAACCTAGTTGGGAACACGCAAGCGGCGCTTATACACAGCCCACTTCAAAGGCGTTCCTCCTGGCGAAATTGGCTTTCATCCGCCTCCACTGTAGTGTCAAAAAATGTTGGTTTTTGACAGGATTTTCAGGAAGTGAACGTCCTAATTCTTTTGTGAGAGCCTCTGTGACACTTAGAAAAGCCGAATGTGGGCAAGCCTCATCGCTACATTTCCGAGCTTCGCTTGAGGAGTAAAAATATGTTGAGGCTCTGTCTCCTGTCAGACAATTGTGCCTCGGTTTAACGATGAAAGCCTATCTAAAATCGCTCGGATTGTTCGTTCTCATTAGTATGTTTTTAGGTGGATGTAGTCTATCCAGAGCCGCTTTGATCAAGAGCGTTCCCAGTTTGCCATCAGACCGCGATGTTATCCTCAACATTACCCAGGTCAATAAGCGTGCGGGTTGGTATTTCGTTGACCCAACAGATTGGAAGCTGTCTAAGTGGGAGTTTACCAGCAACAGCAACGGCTCTACCCCTATTAATGAAGAGATTAGGAGGTCATTTGTCTCCTGGTCACCCCAGAGCCAACAACTCCTGTATGCTCTAAACCTTGTAAGTCTCGACGGTTCTGTAGAAGTCTTAAAACTCGGCGGCAAGCGTGATTTAACCAGTAGTTGGCAGACGTTATCTCCCAATGGTAAAGCGGTTGCTTATACGGGCGAGTCTCGTATAGACAAAACCTTGGGTCAAGTCGAAGATATTTACCTATTTGATATTGCTAGTCGCCGTTCACAAGCGATTACGAAATTCGGTTCAGGTATGGTTTACCAAATCACTTGGTCACCAGACAGTAAAAGCTTGGCTTTTTGGCATTGGGACTCAAAAAAGCGCTCGAAAAGGCTTTACCAAATCAACTTGGACGGGAGTAACTTGAGAGTACTCCTTGAGGCAAAAGATGATTTGCCAATTCAGATTCATGCGGTTCCTGATGATGATGAAACAATTAAGTGGTCGCCAGATGGACGCTATCTCGCCTTAACGAATAACCCCTACAACAGTCAAACCATCTGGCTTCTGGAGTTGGCAACCAAACAGTTGAAGCAACTCTTTGAGGCACCCCCTGCCAGTTCATCGGGCGGGATTCAAGACTTCGCTTGGTCGCCGGATGGGAAAAAAATTGTCTTAGCGGCTGGGTATGACGGTAAGTGTCATCAGCCTTGGCTTATAGGTTATGTTGAGTGTACTAATTTTCTTTACCTTGTTGATGTGGAAGGGGGTCAGTTGACCCAAGTCACCAACATTCCTCAAAGTTCATCATCCAGGCTACTTTGGCTGGGACACAAGCGGCAACCCTGACGTATTGTACTAGGCGAGAACCTTTTTATATTTTCCCGAAAAAAGCGCTCGGTTGTCGTCATAAATCATCAGGGTGTTCAAGTTGGTGTGTCGGCTTTTTGAAGGGACAATTGGAGAGGGTAAGCGAGCGGCGATAGCTAGCGCTGCTGCTTGCCGCCGATTGCCATTGTCGCCAAACCAACTCTCGTGCCATTCGGATTTGCTCGTCCTATGCTAACGAATCAAACTGACCCCCAAGAGGGGAACACGCAACTCCCGGAACCAACTTGCTTAAACATCTATTATCGCAAGTCGAGTTTTCAGACTTTCGTAGAGGTAGGGTCTTTGGTACAATCGGAGCAACAAAGTTTGCTGTCACAAGCGGCTCAACGAGATTTAGTGGCTGAGTTGCTGGCAGATAAGCGCTCACTCAATACCCGCCGAGCCTATGAGTGGGATTTGAAAGACTTCTTTAGAGTGGTGGCTCTTTCATCGCCGACGCCTGCTTTAGTAGCCGAGTTTCTGGGATTGGATAGATTTGAGGCTATTTCCTTAGTGCTGAAATACAAGGCGGCACTGATTGAGAAGGGATTGAAGGAGGCAACTGTTAATCGTCGGTTAGCAGCAATCCGCAGCTTGGTGGAGTATGCCCGCAAGATTGGCAAGTGCGACTATACCCTCACTGATATTCAAGGCGAAAAAAGCAAGTCCTACAGAGACACCACAGGGATTAGCGCTACTGCCTTTAAGAAAGTACTGCATACTTGCGAGCGCACAACACTAAAGGGTAAGCGAGACTATGCTATCCTTCATTTACTTTGGAGTAATGCTCTTCGGCGTAATGAAGTTGCCTCACTCGACATTAAACACTTTGACCCTGATGCTCGGACGCTGGCGATTCTAGGGAAGGGGAGGGGAACCAGCCGGGAAGTCATCACCCTGAGTAATGCCACCATAAACGCTCTGCTTTCGTGGTTAAACGAGCGAAAGTGTTTAAACCTGAACGCACCTCTATTTTGTTCTCTCAGTTACAATCAATCGGGTCATCGGCTGACAGGAGAGGCAATTCGACAGATTGTCGAACAAACTTGCCTCGCGGCAGGGATTAGCAAGAAAATGTCGCCACATCGGATACGACACGGGTCTATCACTCATGCCTTAGATAAATCGGGCGGCAACATCCGAGCCGTGCAGCGCTTGAGCCGTCATGCCAAGATTGAAACCTTAATGATTTACGACGACAATCGCAGTAATTTGCAAAGCGAACTGACAGAGCTACTAGCTGACTCCGTTGAGTGAAGTAAGAGACTTCCCAAAAATAAAGGACTA
>JALYGX010000273.1 GCA_030776905.1 Cyanobacteriota bacterium
GTCGCGCCCTTGGCATGGGTACCCATTGCTTTAGCAGCCTTACGGCAGAACGAACCAGCAGCCCTTTTCGTAATTTTCATTACAGCAATTTGGCCCATCTTAATCAACACATCGGTGGGAGTGAGACAAATCCCCAGCGATTACAACAACGTCGCCAAAGTTCTACAGCTGTCCAAAAAGGAATATTTCTTTAACATTCTTATCCCCGCAGCCATCCCCTACATTTTTACAGGTTTAAGAATTGCACTTGGCTTGGCTTGGTTGGCGATTATCGCGGCAGAAATTGTCATGTCCGGTATTGTTGGAATCGGCTTTTTCATCTGGGACGCCTATCAAAACAACAATGTTAGTGAAGTCATATTAGCTGTCGTGTACATCGGCGCTGTTGGCTTACTCCTTGACAAGCTGATGGTTTGGCTCGAATCGCGGATTGTGCCGCAGGAACAAAAGTAGAGGTGGTTAATGGGTAATGAGTGCTCGCAAAGGAATCATTCATTACCAATTACCAATTACCAATTACTAATTACCAATTACCAATTACCAATTACCAATCCCAAAACTGCCATGTCTGTCTTTGTTGCTGTTGACAATATTGATAAAGTATTTTCCTTAAGCGGTGGTGGAGAATACGTTGCTCTCAAAGGAATAGACCTCCAAATTAAAAAGGGAGAATTTGTTTCCTTAATCGGTCACTCCGGCTGTGGCAAATCCACCTTATTAAACATGATTGCCGGTTTGGATCTGCCAAGCGAGGGCCTAGTAACCCTGGAAGGGCAACGCATCAAACAACCCGGTCCCGATCGCATGGTAGTGTTCCAGAATTATTCTCTGCTACCTTGGCGGACTGTTCGAGAAAATATTGCCCTCGCCGTCAATTCAGTGATGAAGGATTTGCCTGCGGGCGATCGCAAGGAAATTGTAGAGAAGCATATTGATATGGTGGGGTTGCGCCCTCATGCCGATAAACCCCCCGGAATGTTATCCGGTGGACAAAAACAGCGGGTTGCGATCGCACGCGCACTCGCTATTCGTCCCAAATTGCTGCTACTCGATGAACCCTTTGGAGCGCTAGATGCTCTGACACGGGGCAATTTGCAAGAGCAGCTAATGAAAATCTGCGAGGAAAACCAGGTCACGGGGGTCATGGTTACCCATGATGTCGATGAAGCGGTGCTGTTGTCTGACCGGATTGTCATGCTAACCAATGGACCGGGTTCCAAGATTGGTCAAATTCTGGAAGTAGACATCCCCCGACCCCGCAAGCGGATGGAAGTGGTAGAACATCCCAGCTACTACAGCTTGCGCAGTGAAATGATTTACTTCCTCAACCAGCAGAAGCGCATTAAGAAGATTCGGGCGAGGAAAACAGCAGTAATTTCTCGTCATGGTCTAGAAAAAGTCAACCTTGACATTGGCTTTGTTCCCTTGACCGCTTGCGCCCCCCTCGCTGTTGCTAAAGAAAAAGGCTTCTTCACAAAATATGGCTTAGACGAAGTCAACTTAGTACGCGAAACCAGCTGGCGCGGCATTGTGGATGGAATGGTCGGCGGATATTTAGATGCCGCTCAAATGCCATCGGGGATGCCCCTGTGGTTAACCTTGGGAGGAAATGACAATCGACCCTTGCCCGTTGTCACTGGCCTAACTATGACTCGAAACGGCAATGGCATCACCCTAGACAAGCGATTTTATGACCAAGGGATACATACCCTTGCTGATTTCAAAAAGATGCTGTTGGAATCTACAACGGAACAGCACAGAATGGGGATGGTTCATCCCTCCTCAATGCACAACCTACTGCTGCGCTACTGGCTAGCAGCGGGTGGCATCGACCCTGACCGGGATGTGCAACTCAAAACTATCCCTCCAGCGCAGATGGTCGTCGATTTGCAAGCGGGAACGCTCGATGGTTACTGTGTGGGCGAACCCTGGAACATTCGGGCAGCTATGGAAGGAGTTGGCTTCACCGTCGCTACAGACTTAGAACTTTGGCCGGGACATCCAGGAAAAGTACTCGGTGTGCGCGAAGAGTGGGCCAATGCTTATCCCAACACGCATATTGCATTGGTCAAAGCGTTGCTAGAGGCTTGTCAGTATTGTGCCAATCCAGCCAATGACCTAGAGGTACGTGAAATTACCGCTCAACGCGAGTATGTGAGTACCGATGTCAGTTACATCCACATGGGAGACCCCAACGCCGCTACCTGTAGTCTGGATAAACCCATGCGCGAGTATGCCCATCACCTGTTCTTTGGAGATGGTGTCAACCGTCCCAGTCGCACAGAGCAACTTTGGCACATGACCCAGCTAGCGCGTTGGGACCATACTCCTTTCCCCAGGAACTGGGTGGAAATTCTAGAACGGGTGTGCCGAGTGAGTGTATTCAGCATCGCAGCACGAGAACTAGGTCTTGTTGATATTAATTACACCAAGGGTGGAATTCAACTGTTCGACGGCACTCCGTTTAATGCCGATGACCCCATTGGCTATCTCAACAGTCTGGCGATTAAACGCAATTTCAGCATTGCAGAAGTTGTTCTTGATTCACGTCCTAGCGTAGCCGCCTAATTAGTCAGTGGTCAGTGGTCAGTAGCCAACAACAAACAACTGACCACTGAGACTCAACTCTTCAACGACTGACACCTGACACCTAACTCTTAACGACTGATAACTGACAAAGGACAACAAGACCCATGCTTAACCGACCCCTAAGCTTTAGCGATACCGAAACCCTCACTGCACCCCAGCCGATGGCAACGGCTACGAAGCGTGAACCCTTCCTGACAATTGAAAATGTTTCTAAAATCTATCCGACAAAGAAAGGCTCTTTCACGGTACTCGAAGGCGTTAACCTGACAGTACAAGAAGGCGAGTTTATCTGCGTTATCGGTCACTCTGGCTGTGGCAAATCGACACTGCTGAACATGGTATCGGGTTTTGCCTTTCCCACCGATGGAGAAGTACTGCTGCAAGGAAAGCGCATCACTAAGCCGGGACCAGACCGCATGGTAGTGTTCCAAAACTATGCCCTATTGCCTTGGCGGACGGCTTTTGAAAATATCTACCTAGCTGTTCACGCTGTTCACCCGAACAAATCTCAGGCTGAAAAAAGAGCGATCGTGCGGGAACATCTAGCAATGGTGGGACTGTCAGAAGCAGCTGATAAAAAACCGCCGCAAATGTCTGGCGGGATGAGACAGCGGGTTTCCATTGCACGAGCTTTAGCGGTTCGTCCCCAAGTCTTGATTCTAGATGAGCCGTTTGGTGCGTTGGATGCCATCACCAAGGAAGAGTTGCAGGAAGAACTACTGAAAATCTGGAACGACCACCGCTGCACTGTTTTGATGATTACCCACGACATTGATGAAGCCTTGTTCCTGGCAGATCGGTTGGTGATGATGACCAATGGACCTGCGGCTAAAATTGGTGAGATTATGGAGATTCCTTTCGCACGTCCACGCGATCGCGCTCGCATCATGGAAGACCCACAATACTACAAGCTGCGAAATCACGCCCTAGACTACCTCTTCCACCGCTTTGCTCACGACGAGTAAATTAGGCAATGTCGCAACGAAACAAATTCGTGAAGCAAACGGCAAGTAGCTGGAAAGACGAAAATTTTCTGGGGTTCATCAAACAGATAGAAAATCTGGTTTCTAAAGCATTAGCCATTGCTATGGTGCTTGTAATCTTAGTGGCAATTTTTGATTTAGGAATCTTTTTATCCCAGGAGTTGTTTGCTTCTCCAATGGGCTTTTACAACAAGACCTTGATTCAAGTGTTTGGTTTATTCCTGAATATCTTAATTGCCCTAGAACTCTTGGAGAATATCACTGCCTACCTGCAAAAACACGTAGTTCAGGTTGAGTTAGTGATTGTCACATCTTTAATTGCGGTCGCTCGGAAAATAATCATTTTTGATTTCAGCAAATCGTCAGGAACAGATTTGATTGGGTTAGCGATCGCAATATTTGCACTAGCAATTAGTTACTGGATTGTTCGATACATGAATACCAAGGAGCAGCCAAGATGAATTAAAAATTATGAAAGGTACTGAATTGTTTTCTCAGCGAGTGGGAGTATTGGCTACCCTGCATCAAACTCCCCCAATCGAGGCAAGTGTTCGCGACTATATTTTGTTAAGGCTCCTCCGCAACTGCTGCTCCTGTCGCTTGAGCTGCGCAACTAATGTCGCATTCTGGAGGGCATTGCCAGCTACATTCACTCCTCTATTTTTTCTAAGTTTTAGGGATAGTTGGTAACAAGAATCACATTTTTCTAGAATCTTGAGAATGGACGGGGCAAATTTAGTAAATTGTGCTTCATCCTCTGGCGTAAAGCCTTTTGTGTCGATTCTTTTAGATAACTCGTCTGCTGGGTCATGATTTGGCTTTAACTTGTTGATTAATTGCACGACGGCAACTAAATCTTTTTGCTGATTCAACAGAGGCCACGCCAAAATTGTGTAAGTTCGGTATCCCGTTCTCCTATCCGTATTCTTCGCTTCTTCAGAGCGGGGATCGTCATACACATCGAAAGGAACATTGATCACTTTTAAGGAAGTGGCAGCTAGGCTAGCAATTCCTCTGTTGGCAGGAATGTCAATCAGAAGACAGCCACCATCACCATCGTCAGCAATAATTGTGCCGAGTACTTGTTTTTCTCGATCAAGTAAAAAAATGCTGGTGCGATCGGCACCAATAAAATCTCCCGCTTTACGGGTGATGCGACGCAACATTTCACAGAGAGTACCAACCAGCTCATTTAACGCTTTGTCAACGTCGCTTACTCCTTCAACGGGTCGGGAAACAGTAAGCTTGTCATCGAAGTTTCCCTGTGTAGGCGCAGAGGAAACTGGAGTTTCCGGGATGTCTAAGCCAGCAACTTCCCGCCAGTTCAGCCCCAAGAGCTGACAAATTTCTATAAAATTAGCCCGATTAACAGGTTCGCCTTTGAGGAAGAGATTAACAATCACGAGGGTTAGCGATCGCCCTAATTCCTTAGTTAGGTCTTGCTCGCGTTGATCGCGTTTACGCTTCCAGACCAAGTTAACTTCTTGGATATACCTTGGATGTACGCTAAATGAGCTTGGCATATTCGAGCATCGTAAAACTGCTCCTGCTCCGATCATAGACGAGTATGGTTACTAAAAAAGCGGCTACATCTACCTGTAGCAAGTAACCTCTTTGGCTGGAGTGTATCTAAGTACACGCACCTTGCTTCCAAAATTTTTCACTGTCCTTCTTCAGATAGAAGTTCGGTGAATGAGAGTTCATACACTCTTAAGGTTGCCAAAGCACTAACGTTTATTCTAGTTATGAACCAGAAGATTTATCTTCAGAACCTGACAGACAAGGAGCGGGTACAGCTCGCTAAGGTTGAAAAGCTGATCCTCGATATAGAAGCGCTAAGAATCAGAATTGAGCAATTGAGACAGCGATACGCTGTCTCAATTGCTCGAAAATAAATTGTTCACCTCACGGTAACTCCCGCAATACTCCAGCCAGAATCTCAAACATTTGCTCCATATGGTCTTTCTGAATAATTAAAGGCGGAGATAAGGCAATAATATCTCCCGTGGTACGAATCAGTAAGCCTTTGTCATAGCAACGCTGGAGACAGTCCATTGCCCGTGCTGAAGGCTTCCCAGGAATTGATTCCAACTCAATCGCCCCTACAAGTCCCAAATTCCGCAGATCGATAACGTGGGGCAAATCCCGCAGAGAATGAACGCACTCTTCCCAGTAACTAGCTAGATGATTGGCATTGGCAAATAACCCTTCCTCTTCATAGACATCAAGGGTTGCCATCGCCGCCGCACAGGCTACAGGATGACCGGAATAGGTGTAACCGTGGGATAGTTCGATCGCATTTTCTGGCGATACTTCCATAAAGGCATCGTAAATGCCATTGCGAGTAAACACCGCCCCCATCGGAACCGTGGCATTGGTAATTCCCTTTGCCACCGTCACCAGATCTGGGACAACACCAAAATATTCTGTAGCAAAACTCTTACCCAGACGACCAAAACCCGTGATGACTTCATCAAAAATTAGGAGAATGCCATATTTGTCACAAATAGCCCGCAGGCGTTCTAGATAACCCACAGGCGGAATCAGCACCCCTGTCGAACCTGCGACGGGTTCGACAATCACCGCCGCAATAGTAGAGGCGTCATGCAAGGCGACAATTCGTTCGAGTTCATCTGCCAGATGTGCCCCCCACTGCGGTTGCCCGCGACTAAAGGCATTATGTTCGAGGTTGTGGGTGTGAGGGAGATGATCGACGCCAGGAATCAAGCTACCAAAGAATTTACGGTTGGGACCAATACCCCCGACAGAAATCCCCCCAAAACCGACGCCGTGATAGCCGCGTTCCCGCCCAATCAAGCGCACCCGACTACCTTCGCCTCGCACTCGATGATAGGCGATCGCAATCTTCAAGGCTGTATCTACCGACTCTGAACCGGAATTCGTGAAAAACACATGGTCAAAATTGCCTCCCGGCATCATTTTGACTAAGCGTTCTGCCAATTCAAAAACCCCAGGATGGCCCATCTGAAACGTAGGAGCAAAATCGAGGGTTGCCACCTGTTTCTGAATTGCTTCGACAATTTTTGGGCGACAATGACCCGCATTTACACACCATAACCCCGCTGTGCCGTCAAGGATTTGACGACCGTCATGAGTGGTGTAGTGCATATCCTTGGCGGCGGCAAGTAAACGCGGATTCGCTTTGAACTGTCGATTCGCCGTAAAAGGCATCCAAAAGGCTTCAAGATTAGTTGGCACCGATTCAACTCCCTAAGTTTTAAAAGTGCTGTTAGCGTAGCGGCGCTGTGCGCGTGCTGAGTGAGGAGAAAGTTTCGTATTTTGGCAAGCCGGCTAATCTTGAAATTTTAAGGTTTTGTCAGGTTGATATTAAAAAAGTGAATCAAAGCTTTACTCCCTGAAGCCTATGCCATGCTTTGACAAAATTGCCTTGCAAGAGAGCAGCAACGCCAGAAAGCGCTTTAACTTCTGAAATATTCGGGTTGAGGGCAAGGGCAGGTTCCAGAGCATCCTGAGCATCTTTCCCGCGCCATTCATAGAGGTAGACAAAGGCGAGGTAGGCATGAGCGTAGGGGTTTTGAGAATCCAACTGTACCACTTGTTTCAAAGCCGCGATCGCACCGTCCACATCTCGCCGCAATACCTTGGAAAACGCTAAGGCATAAGCCCAATCACGATTTTGAGGTTCCTGCTGAAGACGGTACTCTAAAGCGCGTTGAGCCTGAATTGTATAATCTTGAACCGGATCGTACTGGTTAATTCGCCCAATTTCGTCAAAGATTTGGTCGAGGGCACTTCGCCCTTTGGGTAAGTTCAGCGCTAACGTCCGCAGTTGGGTGACTAAATCCAATTCGGGAGCAGGTGTGGCTGGGGAATTTGGGGCAATGTTTAGCGTCACTGGCGGCACGGGGATCGGATAGTTCTCACCTGTTTCTCGGTTGAGGTAGGTTGCCTCAAGAGTGTAAGTTCCTGCCTCAATGCCAGCAGGGGGAAGCATCGCCGTCTGTTCAATGACTTGAAAACTGCCTGGGATTTGGTTAGCCCTTAAGCGTCCGGAGTGCAATTTTCCCATAGCGATCGCATGGTCGTGCAACCATCTTTTAGGAGTGCTGAGTTTTGAGGGGTTAGTAGAATTGCCTCCGACTTCCTCCGCTTTCCAAGTCAGCAGGACTATGCCCGATCGCAATTGCTCCCAAGAACCCGACCATTCATAAGTTACCGGAACTGGTACTCCGGCAGGGGCTTGTGGGGGCACGGTCACTCGATTTAAACTCACTTGGTTGAGTGCTTGCCCTATTTCCTTTACCTGTATCGGCGGTTGGATACGATGATAAAGTTTTAGGACACTACCATCCGGTAAATTCCAAGTTTTTTGGACTTGAAAATCCGGGCTTTGCTCGACGGTTTGAACCATCAGGACTTGAGTTTCTTTAGGTGCTCCTTGATTGCCAGTTTTAGTCAGGAACCAAGAAAGCGATCGCGCATCTTGAGCTAAAAATTTCTTGCGCATCCCGACCTCACGCCCATACACTTGAAAATTGCGTAAAGCCCCGTAGTAGTTGATATTGTGGTGATTAACTTGCGCTGTCCTCGGCAAAACTCCCACAGTGGCTTGTAGTTGGGGTTCCGTGCGAATGACTTCATCAATTACCTGCGCGTGAGGCCACTCTGGTCCCAATTCCGGGTAGTTTTGAGCGTTTGGACTCAGAGTTTGCGTCAGGTAAGTTCCCGGTGTTCCTCCAATGGGGAAGAGATTGAGGCACATCAGCAGAAAGGCAAAACCGACAGTAACCCAAGGAACTACCCAAAAGCGTTTCGGCCACAACGTTAAGCCATAACTCAACACTACCGAGAGAATTGGTAGATAGGGCATGATGTAGCGCTGGTCTTTATTAACAATTGCCGAGCAAATTAAGTAAGACGCAATTAAAAAGACTGCTAACCAGCGGAATTTTGATGCCGTGCTGCGAGTCTTGTCTACTCTATCAAGCTGAGTGCGATCGCGCTTTGTACGCTTGCCAAACCTCAACAATAAACGACAACCCTGTAGTAGCAAGCCTACTAAAGGTACTACGAGTAAAGGCAAAGAAACAGCACGGGGCAGGTCATTCCAGTAATACGTCCAAGCGGCAAGCGTGTTCAGGGGTGGATCGCCTTCTACGATCGCAGCATTAGCAATACCTCTTTGTTCGGCACTGAAGAAAAATATCCAGTTAGTGCGATACCAGGGTCCTAAGATGAATAGCGATAGCAGTAAACCACCGATTAACTGAGCGAGTCGTCCCCAATCTCGCTGCCACAGCCGTGTACTGAAGAGCCACAATAGCGGCACTAAGAGAAACCACAGCACACTCTGCTTTGTCATCATTGCTAAACCAAAGCAGAAACCAAACCCCAATGCCCAACGCCATCCCTGCCACTGAGTTTTTGCATCTCGCCACACAGTCAGACACCAGAAACTAGCGACGATTAAAGTGGTGAGGGGATAATCTACCAGATAATTAAGACGAACAATATAAAGTCTGGGTAGCAGTAGACACACCACGGCTGCCCAGAAACCTACTTGTTTGTTAAATAGGTGTTTGCCAATGCCGTAGACTGCGCCAAGCAAAAGGGCGCTAAAGAATAAATTAACGATCAGGGCGCGATCGGGACCAGTACCAAAGAGCTGTTGAAAAGGAGCCGTAGCGATGTAAGTGAAGGGTGGATACTTAGAACTCAGCCTCCATAAGCTTTTCCACCATTGCCCTGAGACTATTTGAGAATGTTGCAGGGCGTTTAAGTAGTTTAGGGAGCCTGTGAGGTGATTCGTTTGATCCCAAGCTGGGACGGAGTGGTCAAGGGCTATCCAAAGGCGATCGCATAAAGCACTCACCAGCCAAATTACTCCCAGCCTCAGCCCTACACTAAACTGACGGCGTTGCTCTTTCTGTACCACGAAATTTACCGGATTTGTTCTAACCGCTTTCTCATCTTGACATGAGGCATTCCCGCTTCTTCAAAGCTTTCTCCCACTTGCTCAAAACCTAGCTTTTCATAAAGAGCTTTCACATATTCTTGAGCATTAACTACTACGTCTTGCACGTTGCTTTGCTCGGCAACATCTATTGCCTTTACCATCAGTTGCTTACCAATTCCTAACCCTCTGGCAGGAGATAATACAGCTAGTCTTTCTATCTTTGCCGTATGCTCACCCAGATATCTAATTCTGGCAGTTCCTACGGGTTGCTCGTCTAAATAAGCTAAGAGGTGAACAGCCGTTTCATCTAAACCATCAAACTCTAAAGCGGGGTCAACGCCTTGTTCTTCTTGAAATACCTCTCGCCTAATAGCTTGCATCTCAGGAAACGCTTCAGGATAGACAAATATTTTAATAGTGAGCTGACTCATTTTTATCCCTTTCCCATCACCAAAATTATTGCAGCTCAAGAACGTTGTAGTTGCCAAAGTTGCCCTGGGGGAAATACCATTTTTAGTTGCCCTTGCTCTTGTTGGAGAGCCTTGTGGAGGGGTTCGGAAGGGCGGAAGACGAAGGTATGAGAGTTATTTGGGAGTACCTTCAGATCGGCAGGGAGACTGAGCAATAGCAGTCGGACATCATTATGCAACAGGTAGCTCAAGGAAATTAAGTCTCCCAGATTAGTACCGTCATTGCCTGCGTCACTAACTAGGAGTGGTGACGGATTGGCATTAATACGTCGGGCAACTTCGGCATTAAAATAGCTGGGAATATTGCTCCACCAAGTATCCGATAGAGCGCTTACCGTACAGGAGGCAATACTACCTGTTAGTAACAAAGCTAGTGCAATTCGCCAAATCTGCCGTCCATTTGGGATTTTAGTTGCCAGGAAATAAGCAACTGCCAGTTGCACGGCAGGAAAGCAGGGAATGAGGTAGCGTGTCACAGCCGATCGCTTTCCTCCTAAAATCAAGTCTGGCAAAGCTAATATCAGAAACGGTACAAAAATAGAGGTCAAGATAAATAGCCAAGTTGTCCGGCTGGTTCGACGGCAAACTATGTAAATTGCCGCAGCAATTAGCAGTACAATCAGCGACCTTAGTAGATAAGTTAAGACAAGATTGGACTCAAAGTATACATCCAAAAACAGTGAGGTAAAGCTGAGAGTCCACAACTGCACGAGCAAAAGGACATCCACTGGCCCACTAGACCAGCTAGTTACATACAGTGCCCGTTGAGAATTGCTAATCAGCACTACCAACCACGGACTGTAGAGAACGAGTGCGACGGCTATTGACAGTAAAAATTTTAAATACTCTTTTGTCCTCTGTCCCTTATCAGTAACCAATAACCAATGACCCATGACAAATAACAAATGACTAATAACTGCCAGACAAAAAAAAGCATGAGTGTACAAGCCTAGTGCAATTGCCAGCGTATATAGCCCCCAGTTCCTCCAGGTCGATAGTCGTAAAGCCCTTAGCAGCAAAAAACTACTGCCAATGACGGCACAAGTCAGAAAGCTGTACTGCCTTGCAATTTGGGCAAATAGAATATCAAAAGGAGATAAAGCTAAAAGAACCGTTGCTAATAATGCCGCTAAAGGAGACGCAAAAAGTTCTAGCCCTAAACCATACATTAAAGGTAAGGACAAGAGACTTAAAAGAGCGGGTAAAATACGTGATGCGGTGATGGAACTGCCAACGAGTTGCATCCAGAAACGGGCGATTAAGAAGTACAAGGGAGGATGCTGAGGGTCTTCAATCGCTAAAGATTCAATAGTATCAGCGATAGTACTTCCCCGTTTCAGACGCTGATATTTATGCAAATCTTGGGGAGCAAAGATTTGATTTTGAAAGATTTCTTGTCCGATTTCTTGGCTAGTGAAGCCAGCCGCACGTAGGGACGTGTAGACTTCGTCGTGCCAGTAGAGCTTGTGGTCAAGATTGGCAAAGCGAAAAAATACGCCTAGTATTAACAGGACAACGATTAAAAACCGCCATCTGCTTGGAAGATGCTGCCCAAAGGTTTTTAGTCTCACCACATTTTTAGCAGAGCTAGGTTTGAATTACAGGCTTGAAAATAGGCAAGGGAAACAGGGGAGGCAGGGGAGGTCGGTTTTCAAAGTTTGTTTTGTACTGCTGCGCGTGATGTCTAACTCCCAACCTCTAACAATCGCAGATAGCGCTCTAGTAAGCCAATCATCACTGCGGGTTGCTCCAAATGCGGCAGTACCCCAGTATCTGCAATAACCTCAAACCCTCGAACGGCTTCCGGGTTCAAACGTGCCAAACGCCGACCTAAGTTTACACGAGTAAATTGTGCCTCTTCTCCCCAAAATATGACAGTTGGTACAGCTAATTGGTCAATATAAAGAGGTAGGTCAAAATAAAGGTCACCTCTTAAGAAAGACAGCGCCGCATATTCTGCATTCGGTTGTTGTGCTGATGCTAGATAAGCCGCTACCATTTCCTCTGAGACGCGATCGCGTTTGGCGAAGAGAAACTGTTCCAGAAAGTTACGCACGGCTATGTCATTCGTTGCTCCTAGGCTATAAATCAGGCTGCTTAAGACGGGGGTTCTAATTAGATTAACAGGCAGTCTGCGTCCAGCGTTTTGTCCAAAATCATCAAACCCGGATGGACATACTAGAAACAGCGCCTCGAACAATTCCGGACGCTCAATAGCAAGGCGAACAATCAAACCACCGGTTAGGGAAGACGCCACCACCGTTACCGGGGAGTCAGCCACCTGTGCAAGAAACTCTCCCAGCGTCGTCAGATAGTCACTCACTTGATAATCTCGGATGGGATGAGCCGATTGCCCCCAGCCAATCAAATCGGGAGCAATGACTCGGTGAGTCGTAGCGAAGGCAGGATAGACCTTAGACCACTCATAAGCTGAAGCGCCACCGCCAAAGTTATGCAGGAAAACGAGGAGGGGTAACTTCTCCTCTTGTGTGGTGACTACTGTCCAAGGTGAGGCGACTTGGGTGTAGTACACCATCGAACCCAAGGAGGTATTAACGACCTTTTGACCAAAGCCAATGGCTTGAAACTGAAGCATCAATCCGGCTTCGCTCCTGATAATTAGTGTTGTATTTCCTATTTGTGTTGACCACTGGAACAATCTACTTCCAGTCTCTTGCGGGGGGAACCATTTTTCGATTCACGAAAACCACTACTGGTTCGGGAGTTTAGCTAGCGGTAAGGAACTTCTAAAATTAGTTAATGTTCACTGTTCTAAGAACCACAGCAAGCTAAAAGCTGAAGAATCTTCTGAGGTGGCTGTGGATTCTGAACGTGGAAAGAACTTCTAATTTTGTCCTGATAGAGCCGCATAAAAAACTCAATCTCTTTTCTAGCAGTAGTCCGTAAGCGGTTGGGGAGTGTTGGTGCAACGATTACATAGGTTTCTACAGCTTCTTCAAGCAAATTGAGAACTTCTTCGGGAATTACATCTTGATATTGCGATGTTTTTGCTGCTAGTGACTCAGTCACCGTCACATCAAGCTGTTGATTAGTTAAGGCTTTTAAATCTTTAAAGTTCACAGTCATTATTTTTCCCTGATTGAATGAAAAAAGAAGAGAGTGCTGAAAACAATCTTGTTCTCAGCATTGGTTCTTCAGTTACGTTTAGTTGTGCAGTACGAAAGGTCGTCGCACACTTTTGCTGAGGTTAGTTCGTCCAGTTGACTCCCCTAATTAGGCAAGGTTGGACGAAGCCTAAGCCATCATTTAGTGAACTTTCATAACCTGAAAGCCCAAGCGTAATAGCTATGGGATTTTTTGAACTAAGTAGATGCATACTATGTTTAATTGTTAGTTTTCTAAAGAAAAAGGGTTCTCCCTAAAGGACGATTTTTGACAATAAGCTTTGACATTTTCACAATAAAAAGATTAAAATATTAATGTCTTGTAATATATGTTCAAACGAGCTGCTGTTAGTTTGGTTCTTAAATCATACAAACCGACCTAGGCGGGAATCAACCGCGAAAAAATGCGATCGCCTCCTAACCGTCTATCCTGGTAAAGAACACAACAGCTTAATCTACCTTTGTCTAGAGCCAAGCTACAGCAGACAAACGACAAGATAAACTTAAATAAAATGATGAGGATGCGATTGTGACTGAAAAAAATCGCTCCCAATGGGACGCTAACAGATTTGTACAAACGCTGACCTATTTCGAGGTCATTCCTCTTTTTAACTGGTTACAGCAAAGGCTTACAGGTTTTGTCGAGCAGGAAAAAGAAAGCCAGGGTGGAGGAAAAAGAGTGGGAGTGGTACTGGTAGCTGGGGCAACTGGCGGCGTCGGGAAACGACTGGTGCGGCGTCTAATGGACCGTAATTATCAGGTACGCGCCCTAGTCCGGGATGCCCAAAGAGCGCGAGAGATACTCGGCAACAACGTGGAACTGTTCGAGGCAGACATCACCGTTCCAGAGACATTAACTCCCCAACTGATGGACAGCGTTTCTGCCGTAGTCTGTTGCACCGGAGTCCGGGTACAACCTGTTGAAGGCGATACCCCCGACCGAGCTAAATACTATCAAGGCATCAAATTTTATATGCCTGAAGTAGTAGATAGCCCTGAAGTTGTGGACTATCAGGGCATCCAGAACTTGGTACAAGCTGCCGCCAAGCCGCTAAAAACAGTGCCTGCTAACGAAAAACTAGTCTTTGATTTCAAACGTCCCTGCTACACCTTAAAAGACACTTGGGGGGCGGTGGATGATGTTGTGATGGGTGGAGTAAGTGAAAGTACCATCCGACTGGTGGAAAACACAGCTCTATTTAGCGGTAACGTTTCAACGGCAAACTCCGGTGGCTTTGCCTCTGTTCGTACTAAAAACTTTCAAACACCTCTAAATTTAGCAGGGTACGCAGGTATCGAACTGCGGGTCAAAGGTGACGGGAAGCGATATAAATTCTTCATCCGCACTGACCCGAAATGGGATGGTGTTGCTTATTCTCATTCCTTCGATACTGAACCCCATAGCTGGATAAGTGTACGCATTCCCTTCGACACCTTGGTTCCAGTGTTTCGCGCCAAAACAATGGACTTTGCTGAACCGCTTGACTCCAGCAAAATCACCTCATTTCAGCTCATGCTCAGTAAGTTTGAGTACAACAAGGAACTCAACCCGAAATTTGAACCGGGAGGCTTTGCCTTGCAAGTGGAATCCATCAAAGCTTATGGAGGCTCCACACGGCCACAGTTCGTGATGATTAGTTCGGCAGGCGTCACTCGTCCGGGGCGTCCGGGAATCAACCTAGAGGAGGAGCCACCAGCAGTACGGATGAACGACCAACTAGGGGGAATTCTCACTTGGAAGCTGCGGGGAGAGGACGCTGTCCGAGAAAGCGGAATTCCTTACACCATTATCAGACCTTGTGCCTTGACAGAAGAACCTGGGGAAAAAGCCTTGGTTTTCGAGCAAGGCGATAACATCCGGGGGAAGGTCAGTCGGGAAGATATTGCCGAGCTATGTATTCAGGTACTAGAGCAACCTAAAGCCACCAACGTCACCTTTGAAGTAAAAGAGGAAGCGAATGTAGAGCAGCCCCTCAACTGGGAAAATTTGTTCTCCAGCCTCAAAACTGACAAAGAACCAATGACCAACAATCAATAACTAACTAGCCAGACGCCTAGAGGTTTGAGGCTGCAACAAGGACACTAACTCTTTAACTCCCCGATGTAAGTGTCGCGTCACTGTCATCGGACTGACACCAATCTCCTGGGCAGCTTCCCTACGAGGCAGTTCCCGCAAAATTACACACTCAATCGCTGTGCGTACTTTCTCTTCTAGTTGATTCATGGCTCCTTGTAGCTGTTGTCGGTCTTCTTCCTGATGCCGCAAAGCCTCGTCATAGCTATCGGGAAGTAGATCTCCTAAAGTAGCTGGGGAATCAAACCTATGACCCACAGTTGCATCCAAACTTAAGGGTGAGCGATTTTGAGCTGCCAACTTACTCTCATTCCATTCTTGGAGGGATACCTGTAGTGCCTGAGCAATCTCGGCATCTTTGGGGAGGCGTCCGAGGGTTGCTGCCAAATTTTTGCTGACTCTTTGCCCTTCCTGTTGAAGTTCTTGCCAGCGACGAGGAATCTTGACAAGAGAGCCTTTGTCACGCAAAAAATGCAGCATCTCGCCCCGAATGAAAGGCACAGCAAACGAACTGAATGCATGGTTTTGATTCGGGTCAAACCGCTCGATAGCACGAATTAAACCCAGGAAGCCAATTTGCTCCAAATCTTCATAAGGTTCAGCACACTGGTAGCTGACTCGATGAGCAATCTTCCTCACTAACCCCGTATTCAACCGCACTAGCTGATTGCGAACTGCAATGGAAGGATTTCGATAGTAAGCCATCAAAAGTTCCATTCTCTGAAAAGACACAGATCGAGTCACCATAAAAAATCCCAGCTCCTGAAACCTATCCCTCGCAAGCCTTGGTATCACCAAGTCATCTTCAATTCATTGTCTGAAGACGAAAACTAATGCACCATCGTCGTTTTACGGAAATAACTATCCTCGAAGCTTGGAGTCTCCGTATAAACACGGAAAAGAGGGCGGAGGAACAGCTTGTTATAGCGTCTTTCAAGTCAATAAAGTACAGATTGCTTGTAGGGACACACGGATGTGCGCCCTTATATGTGTTGCCTTGAATCGAAAACTGCTGTAATTGCTTAGTTTCTCTATGTGTCTTCAGACAGAAACTCAGAACCTAACAGCGTCCCTGCTAGCTAACAGCTTTGGATCTCAGTCACAATAGAAATCGTTAGCAATTTATGCGTGTAAATCATCGGTAAAGTTCAGAGGAAGTCTCATGAGCAACACCAGCAACTTTCGTCAAGCGATACGCGAGGCTAAAAACCATTCGCTAGTTGGCCCTAATGTCATTGCCAACGCTCTTCCCTATGTGGGAGCAGGTCTAGTCCTAACTGCCGTAGGCACTTACGGGGGCTTAGGAGTGATCAAGGCTCGTCCAGAGCTATTTTTTCCCACATTCATTGGTGCGGTGATTGTTGAGTTGATTCTCTTCTTCGTCGCCCAAAATGTTGCCGAGAAAGGAAACAAAAGCGTCGCGCTGCCCCTTTTAGCAACCTACAGTCTACTGTCCGGCTATACCCTTAGCGGTATAGTATTTCTTGCCCTGAGAACACAGGGAGTTGGTTTACAAGGAATTGGCTTTGCCGCCCTCGGCTGTGGCGTTACCTTTATAGCCGCCCGTCAGATTGGCTCTAATCTTTCTGACCAAGATGGTATGGCTTTAACCAAAACCATACAACTGGGCATGATTGCCCTAATTGTTGTCATGGTGGGTCAGTTCCTCTTTGCCATGTTTGGTGGTGGCATACCCACTTGGTTAGATATTGCCATTTCCGGTGTCGGTGTCTTTCTATTTGCAGGAGCCGCTGTAGTCGATTTCTACATCCTGCCGCGCAGCTACCGTGACGACCAATACTTACCTGCGGCGCTGTCGATGTACCTGACCTACATCAACTTGTTCATCTTCATTTTGCGGTTGCTCATCGCCCTGAACAGTCGCGACTAACTTAATTCCATCAAATTGTTAAAGGAGGGGTACAGCCAACTGTGCCTCTCCTTTGTTTCTTAGAGCAAACCTCGTTAAAATCGACAGTGCAACCCTCAAGTGGTAGCGAAGGATAGAAACAATGCTAGAAACCTTAGAGATTAAACGCGAAGTCGAAATGTTGTCAGAGCGCCTGGGTAAAACCCAGGACTATCTTTGACGTTCCGGCTCTAACCGCAAAAATTCAGGACTTGGAGCAGTTGGCAGCTCAACCCGATTTTTGGGACGACCAAGCTTCGGCTCAACAAACACTTCAAGAACTCAACGACCTCAAATCAAACATTCAGCAGTACGACCAGTGGCGAAGTAGCTTAGAAGACGCCAAAGCTGTTTTGGAGCTACTAGAACTTGAAGATGACGCCGGACTACTAAAAGAAGCCGAAACCAGCCTGACTCAACTCAACCAGGAACTCGATCGCTGGGAGTTGGAACAGCTACTATCTGGTCCCTACGATGCTAAAGGAGCTGTCCTCACGATTAATGCAGGTGCTGGGGGTACTGATGCCCAAGATTGGACGGAAATTCTGCTGCGAATGTACACCCGTTGGGCAGAAAAGCACGCTTATAAAGTACACCTTGCAGAAAAATCTGAAGGGGACGAAGCCGGCATCAAGTCGGTCACTCTGGAAATTGATGGGCGTTACGCCTATGGCTACTTAAAAGCCGAAAAAGGAACGCACCGACTCGTGCGGATTTCTCCTTTTAATGCCAACGGCAAGCGGCAAACGAGCTTTGCTGGAGTGGAGGCAATGCCGCTCATCGATAATTCTGTTGAGTTGGACATTCCAGAGAAAGATTTAGAAATTACGACCTCCCGCGCTGGTGGCAAGGGTGGACAAAACGTCAACAAGGTGGAAACGGCTGTGCGAATTCGGCATATTCCTACGGGGCTTGCCGTGCGCTGTACCGAAGAGCGATCGCAACTACAAAATAAAGAAAAAGCTTTGGCTATTCTTAAAGCTAAGTTGCTAATCGTGGCTCAAGAGCAACGCGCTCAAGAAATTGCCCAAATCCGAGGTGATATGGTAGAAGCAGCTTGGGGGAACCAAATTCGTAACTATGTCTTCCACCCTTATCAAATGGTGAAAGACTTACGGACTAATGTTGAAACAACAGCCGTCAGTGATGTGCTGGATGGTGACATTGATTTCTTCATTGAAGCCTACCTCCGCCAGGAAAACCAGTTGACCTAAACACGGATACCTTGGGAATTGCTGCTCTAACGCGATCGTTCGACTTGTTGCATAAATTGCACAGAAACAGGCGATATCTACTACAGCGACCTTGAAAGTGCTGCCTTTGCGTTGCAGGGCGTAGCCCGTGTTGAGTCAGGAAGAGGAAAGGGACTTTCAGATTTTCGTTGTGTACTCGCGTTCATGGCGTCCCTTGCATAACTTCACTCTTGTAAGAGCTATTAGTAGATATCTCTTTTCTCAGACAAGGAAGCAATTGTTAAGCAACCTGTTACATTAGAGTCAGCCAATAACCCTCGATCTAAATTAAGGGCTTCTTATGAGCAACCCATCTTCACCACCCGCAACACCGGAGCAAAATCTGGGTGAAACGACAGCCGTACCAGCATCAACATCAACTGAGCCTAAACCCAGCTATGTGAAACTGGCAATGCGCAACATGGTGCGCAAGCGAGGCACATCTCTAAAACACTTTTTCCTAACAACTGTAGGTCTTTTGGCTGTGCTTGTTGGTCTTGCTTACCTAACTCGTTAGAACCCGGATAGGAACCCTTTAGGAGACCTAATTGTGCAAGTCGAAGTGAGCGTGCAGGATTGTTTCTTTACCGCCTCTCGGTCAGTAGCTACCGAACCGGATGAATTGTCTTGCCCAATATCAACGACAACTTGGGAAAGTTGGTTCTACAAATGGCTAGAAACCCTCCAACCGGAGATTTCGCCGACTGACATCTACGAACTCAGTCTTCGTCTCACCGACGATCAAGAAATTCAGTCCCTCAATGGTCAGTACCGTAGTAAAAATCAACCGACAGACGTACTAGCTTTTGCGGCATTAGAGGTAGACTCTCCTCAGTTACCACCCCAAGTACAGTTGTCTATGCCTGTGTATCTCGGTGATATTGTTATTTCGGTGGATACAGCTCATCGACAGGCACAAGAACAGGGTCATTCCTTAAAAACCGAACTAGCTTGGTTAGCTACTCACGGTTTACTTCATCTTCTAGGGTGGGATCATCCGGATGAGGAAAGCCTGATGGGTATGCTGGATCAGCAGTCAAGTTTACTTCAGATTGTAAATTTGACTAGCCCAGTATAGTGGGTTATGCATTCGGGAAGTGTCCTCTGAAATGGAATTTAAAATCAATGGTGTTACAAAAAGCTCAATCGTCCACTCCTCACTTCATCGCTGCGAGTTCCCTGTCTATGTCTCAAGATGTGTCGATGCCGACCTCGAAAAAATCCGATCCTGTTGTAAAACGAAGCCGGGACTTGGCTTGGCAGATAGCCCCGACTTTAATGCTGAGTTTTAAATATGCCTGGGCTGGGCTGTCTTACGCCTTTATTACCCAACGCAACTTTCGCATTCACACTGTAATTGGCACCTTGGCAGTTAGCTTGGGTGTTTTTTTACATCTAAGTGCGGTGGAAATTGCCGTGATTTGCCTGACAAGTGGGCTAGTAATGGCGTTGGAGTTACTCAATACAGCAATCGAGTCGGTGGTTGACTTAACGGTTAAACAGTCTTACCATGAACTCGCAAAAATTGCGAAAGACTGTGCGGCTGGTGCGGTTCTCGTTTCAGCGATCGCGTCCGTGTTTGTCGCGGGTTCGCTGCTACTTCCCCCCCTATTCGCTTTGCTTCAGTCTGTTATACGATAGCAATTCTGTTGCCAAAGGATAAAGACGCGGCGAGCGAGTGATGGGTTCTAACAAGTTAGACCCAAAGGAGTATGCTTTTTGATCATTGTTATTGACAACTACGATAGCTTTACCTATAACCTGGTGCAGTACCTAGGAGAACTAGGTAAGCAATTGCCTGTAGCCTCTGAGATTCAGGTCTACCGCAATGACAAAATTGATAGTGAGCAAATTAAAAAGCTCCAGCCGGATGGAGTAGTGATTTCTCCAGGTCCGGGGCGTCCCGAAGATGCGGGGGTCTCTGGTTCAGTAATTAGTGAACTCGGTTCGACTCTTCCCATACTGGGCGTATGTCTAGGTCATCAAAGCCTGGGTCAGGTTTTTGGCGGTAAGATTGTCTCTGCTCCAGTTTTGATGCATGGCAAGACTTCTGAGATTTATCACACTGGCGTTGGTATTTTCCAAGGATTAGCCAATCCATTCACCGCTACTCGGTATCATAGTTTGGCAATTGATCGGCAAAGCTGTCCAGATGTCCTGGAAATTACAGCCTGGGTTGACGATGGAACAATTATGGGAGTCAGACACCGGAACTATCCGCACCTTGAAGGTGTCCAATTTCATCCGGAGAGTATTCTGACTTCTTCTGGTAAACAATTGCTGCGAAACTTCCTGGAATCACTTCCAGCATCGCGTCCTCACCTAATGTCAGTGTCTTAAACGGGAATTTAATTCAAGAAAACATGAAACGGCGACAATTGATGCGCTACGCGGGTGCAGGTTTGCTCTCAACACTTGGAACAGGTTTAGCTTCTGGACTGAATTCTTCTCAGGCTCAGACGCCTAGTGGTGCTATTTCAGTCCAATGGCTCGGACATACCTGCTTTTTGTTTACTGGCGGTGGTTCGCGAATTTTGGTAAATCCCTTTCGCACATTGGGCTGTACCGCTGGGTATCGCCTACCCAAGGTGGCAGCAGATTTTGTGCTAATCAGTAGTCAGTTGTTTGATGAGGGCGCTGCTGAAGGCCTACCGGGGAATCCTCGGATACTCTTTGAACCGGGCATATATCAAGTGAGTGGGATACGATTCCAGGGAATTAGCATCGCTCATGATCGCTCTGGAGGACGGCGGTTTGGAATGAATATTGCTTGGCAATGGACTCAAGATGGCGTTAAGGTTCTGCATCTAGGCGGTGCCGCAGCACCCATCGCGCTGGAGCAGAAAATCCTGATGGGGCGTCCCGATGTAGCATTGATACCCGTCGGAGGTGGGCCAAAAGCTTACAATCCCCAAGAAGCCAAACAAGCCGTTGGTGCCCTCAGCCCGAAAGTGATCATTCCTACTCAGTACCGGACGCAGGCGGCTGATTCGGCGGCTTGCGAACTTGTACCTGTAGATGAGTTCTTAACGTTAATGGAAGGAATGCCCGTGCGTCGCGCCAACAGCGACACCATCACCATCAAAGCCTCCAATTTGCCTGAGAATGGCTCAGAGATTCAAGTGTTGGCCTATAACTTTTAGTAGTTAGTCAAGGACTTCTGTAACTTTAACGTTGACTTGACCCTCACCTAGCTGAATCTGTAATTCCTGTCCGGGGACTAAATGCTCGGCTGAACGAGCAATGGTTCCGTTTGAGGTGCGTACCACCGCATAGCCTCGTTTGAGCACCCTCTCTGGGTCAAGTGTTGCTAGCTTTTGCCGCAGAAATTCGCCGTGCCGACTCGCTTGAGTGAGACGGCGCGATGTGGCTTGAATTAATTGCTGACGTTTCTGTGTGATCGCTTTTTGTTCTTGCCGTAATTGTCGGTCAAGGGGTAGCCGTCGTAATCGGTCTTCCAAACGTTGCAGGCGACTGTGGGAGGCTTGCAGAACTTGAGTCACAGCGTCATGGAGGGCGCGTTGCCGCTGTTGATGTTCGGTGTAGAGATTCGCCAGTTCTGGAACCGCTAGTTCTGCCGCCGCCGTAGGAGTGTGCGCAGAAGCATCAGCAACCAAGTCAGCTAAGGACTCGTCCCGTTGATGACCAATACCTGTCAATACGGGAATGGCACAATCTGCGATCGCTCTCACCACTCGTTCATCATCAAAACAAGCCAAATCCTCCGATGAGCCACCGCCCCGCGATAAAATCAGCAGTTGCGCTCTTCCATCCCGTTCAACCCGCTTAATTGCCTCAACAATTGATGCTGGGGCAAGTTCGCCTTGTACCTGAGCGGGTGATAACAGAACGCGCAAACCGGGATAGCGACGGCGAAGTGTGCGTTGAATATCACCCCATGCCGCTGCTTGCAGTGAGGTAACGACAGCAACGATTTGAGGATGAGTAGGAAGCGATCGCTTGCGTTGTTCATCGAATAGCCCTTCTGCCTCTAAGCGGTTGCGTAGCTGGCGATAGCGCAACGCCTGCAACCCTTCACCTGCGGGTAAGGCTTGCCATACACTTAACTGATACTGTCCCCGTTGCGGATAAACCCGAATACTGCCCAAAATAAATAGTTGCTCTCCAGGTACTGGCAACTGCACCAGTTTGCTCAACTGAGAAGTCCAGACCACACACTGTATGGAAGCCTTAGAATCTGGGTCTTGCAGGGTGAAAAACAACCCACTGCGATGCTGATTGGCACTAGAGATTTCCCCCGTCACCCAAACCTGTCGGAGTTGGTTATCCTGCTCTAATAACTCCTGAATGTAGTCCGTCAATCCAGCAACAGACACGGTTGCCTCTGGAACTAGCGAATCCGGTATAGGTAAAGTCATATTTTTTACTTACCACCCTAGCGAAATTACTGAATGCTTTTGTTAGACGGCGCTCTTAAAAATTACCCCAGCTTCATCTGAAACGAAGTGTATGCGATCGCTTAGCAATGCCGCTGAACAAACGGTTGAGAGTTAGCAGCCATCAGCGGCGAGGCTGTTCGCCTGTGCGAGTACAGCTTGGTAGAATCACAAAGAAATAATATATCTACACAGTGGAAAAAGCGCTGAAGCAGAGCGGGTTGATTGACTCAGATGCTTTGTAAATCAAGCATTTCAGCATTTTACACAAGCCGGAGTTTGCCTGCAACTTTACCCAAGCAAGGCGTTAAAATAGAACAAATGATCCACTGCGATTCCCAAAACAGTTCTTGAGGCATTAATGGCTACCCAAATCACGAACAGTCCCGAAAAGGAAAAAGCCCTTAACTTGGTGCTAAACCAGATTGAGCGCAGCTTTGGCAAAGGCTCCATCATGCGCTTGGGAGATGCCGCCCGCATGAGGGTGGAAACCATCCCCAGTGGGGCAATTACACTGGATTTAGCCTTGGGCGGTGGCTTGCCGAAAGGGCGCATTATTGAAATTTATGGTCCAGAAAGTGCTGGTAAAACAACTCTAGCTTTACATGCCGTAGCAGAAGTACAAAAAGCAGGAGGCGTTGCTGCTTACGTCGATGCAGAACACGCCC
Organism: Cyanobacteriota bacterium; assembly: GCA_030776905.1. GTDB lineage: Bacteria > Cyanobacteriota > Cyanobacteriia > Cyanobacteriales > Coleofasciculaceae > CADCTM01. Next base: position 23,386 of record JALYGX010000273.1, read on the forward strand.
TTGACCCTACCTACTCGGCGGCTTTAGGCGTTGATATTGCAAACCTTTTAGTTTCCCAACCCGACAACGGTGAAGCTGCCCTAGAAATTGTCGATCAACTGGTGCGCTCTTCGGCAGTGGATATCGTCGTTATCGACTCCGTAGCTGCCTTGGTGCCTCGTGCGGAAATTGAAGGCGAAATGGGCGACAACCAGGTAGGTTTGCAGGCGCGTCTGATGAGCAAAGCGCTGCGCAAAGTCGCGGGGAACATTGGAAAATCTGGCTGCACCGTTATTTTCCTCAACCAGCTCCGACAAAAAATTGGCGTTACCTACGGTAGCCCAGAAGTCACAACGGGTGGTAATGCGCTCAAGTTTTATGCTTCGGTTCGCCTAGACATTCGTCGAATTCAAACTCTGAAAAAGGGCAGTGAAGGCGAGTATGGTATCCGGGCAAAAGTCAAGGTGGCAAAGAATAAAGTCGCCCCTCCTTTCCGGATTGCGGAGTTTGACATTATCTTTGGGACTGGTATTTCCCGCTTGGGCTGCCTGGTTGACCTAGCCGAACAAACTGGCGTAATTAATCGCAAAGGAGCTTGGTATAGCTACAACGGTGACAACATTGCTCAAGGGCGCGATAACACCATCAAGTATTTGGAAGAAAATCCTGAGTTTGCTGACAATGTCGATCGCCAAGTGCGCGAACAACTCGACATGGGAGCTGTTGTTCAAGCCAACTCAGTCACCCCTGTTGACAGTGAAGAGGACGAAGAGGTTTTTGAGGAAATTTAATTTACTCCTATCAAGTCTGTCCCTATAACTATAATTCCGTCAGACTGAAGTCTGCGGCTATTGCATTCAAAGCCTGCCTACGCAGGCTATTTTTTTCTGTAGATTAGTTATGTCCGCTGACCTTGTGGATCTGCCGACTGAAAAACCGATCTAAGATTTCTGACTGCTGGGTAGGACTTAAGTGAGCAATCGTATTTTCAAGGACTGGCTCTTCCAGTTCAGAGGGTTCTTGCAAAAAGCGGAAAGTTTCCTCCTTTGGATCGCATTGTTCAGGCTGTTCGTCAGTAGGAGTCTTTAAATCTACTGATGAAACTGGTGTTATCACTGGTTCGACGCTTCCTAAGGTAGGAGTAACTGTGGAAGCTTCCAATCGCGCCAGGATATCGGAGGGCGTTTCGTCTAACGTTTGGCTATCCTCACAGAGGAAAAAGGAAAAGGCAAGGTTACTGAGTCGAACGCGATCGCCATCTTTGAGCAGCAGACGCCCATGCACGGGTTCCCCATTGATGAAAGAACCATTGGTACTCTCAAGGTCAACTAAGTAAAAACCCTGGTTTTGAACGTACTGAATCACGGCATGATGGCGAGACAATCGGCGATCGGGAATTGAAATCGCCAGTTGGCGATCGCGACCAATCGTCCAGATTCCTTGAGGCTGGCACAAACTCTGGGTTTTCCCATCTACGAGGTTTGTTACCAAATGAACGTGCTGACCCTGAATAACGCCAGTGATACAGCGATTAGTAACGCTGGAGAAGGTTTTGTTACTGGTTTTTTCTAGCTTGAGAATTTCATCTAGCAAAGTCCGATGATGCTCGTAAAGCTTGAGAAAAACCTGATATAGACCTAGTCGTTGTTCGATTTCCATAGTTTCGGATGAACTCGACAGAGGTAAAGTATCTGTAGAGCAAGGAATTGGCAAAGGTGAAGACAATAGTGGGTTGCCAGTGAAACGGGGAGTGGGAGCGATCGCGTCTATACAACAGGACTGGCTGACTGACTCCAACCGTTAAACACCAGCACTCAAATTACTGGTCAAACCTATCTTTACATAGCTGATAACCCCAATAATAAATGTATCCGTGTTACTACTTGAACTAATCCGCCCTAAGGCTTACGTTCTGCGCCTTGTTCGAGGCGAAATAGCCAAACCATCAAAGCAACGACACCAATTTGCAATGCTAGGTTAGGGAGAGCTGTCGCGACTTCTTGACCAGCGGCTAGCTGTGCTAAGAAGACAACGCCACCGATAAATCCAGAGGCACCGAAAGCTAGATAAATAAATTTCCTCAAGCCTCGGTAGGGAGCTTTTGCCTCGGCTCTTAATCTTGCAAATTTTTCAGGACTGAGCTGTTGCGGGTTGACTTTGGAATTGGGAGTACGTTTTTTTGAAGTTGAGTTTGTCATCAGGTTTCCCTTGTGTCTTCATACATCAATCTTTACACGACGACGCAATCTCCCCGGTACGGGAAAGGCAAGTAGCTCAAGTGCTGGGTGAGTAAGAATCGCTCACATCATTTGAATATGCTTGATAAAAATTGCTATATTAATCAACTGGTGCCGGTGTAGCTCAGTGGTAGAGCATTCGATTCGTAATCGAACGGTCGGCGGTTCAAATCCGCCCATCGGCTTTTCATCTTGTACGGTGACTAATTATTTGTCGTCGGTGACCGATTGCTGTCGCTGCGACGAATTATGTGTCGTTGGAATAAATGTTGCTGATGCTTGAGCAGGAGTCGGCTATTGTGCCGTTTTGGAGCGAATGCGCTTCGCATACACTAGCCTGCGGCAACGCTTCGCGAACGCGATCGCATTTATCAACGCTTGCCAGAGAACCTCAGAAGCTTCGAGCGGTAGAAGGTCAGCCTGAAAGTTAGGGAAGTGATTAAGCTGATAGAAGAAGATGGTTGGTATCTGGCAAGAACTAGGAGCAGCCATCGTCAGTTCAAGCATCCAACAAGTCCGGTTAGTCACAATTGCAGGTAAACCCTGTGATGATGTGAGCACCTGGCACGTTAAACAGCATAATGACACAAGCTCAACTCAAGGAACAGAAGCACGCAGGAGAAGAAGAGTAATGCGCTATGCGATTGTGATCGAAAACCTAGAGAGTAATTATTTAGCTTACGTTCCAGATTTGCCTGGATGTGTGGCGACAGGTGCAACTCTTGAAGAGATGGAACAGCAGATAAAAGA
>JALYGX010000274.1 GCA_030776905.1 Cyanobacteriota bacterium
TTACCCACCGTTCCTACTTCAACGAACATCCAGAAGAAAAAGACGACAATGAACGTTTAGAATTCTTAGGCGATGCTTTGTTGGGCTTTCTAGTGGGAGAGTTGCTTTATCGTCGTTATCCTGACCTAAGTGAAGGTCAACTGACCTCTCTGCGCTCGGAGTTAGTGCGGGAAAAGCAGCTAGTTAAATTGGCAAATTCAGTGGGTATAGGGAACCAGTTACGGCTAGGCAAAGGCACTATTCAAGATGGTGGTCGCCAAAATCCATCGCTGCTTAGTGATGCATTTGAAGCGGTTATTGGGGCTTATTTTTTGGACTCAGGTATTGATAAGGTTCGCGAGTTTATAGAACCATTGTTTACGCCAGTAGCTGAAGATATTGTTTCGGCTCTATCAACTCTCAACTCTAAGAGTATGTTTCAAAAATGGGGGCTAGCAAATTATGGGGAAAATCCTCAATATTCCATAATTAAAGAGTCTGGGCCTGACCATGCCAAGGTGTATACCACCGAAGTGCGCTTGAAGGGTAAATTGTATGGTACTGGCACGGGTCGTAGCAAACAAGCGGCTGAGAAAAACGCAGCTCAAAATGCACTGAAAAAAATTGGACTGTTGTAGAAAAATGGCGGTAATTTCTCTATAGCGATCGCACATAGCCTATAACAAGAATGGCGCACCCATTCACAGAGTATGCCAGTTTGGGCTAATTCTCGTTCCGTCTTTCCCCATTGTCCTGCTGCAACTGCTGCTATTGCTGTGCCAGTAGTGCATGGCAAGAAAAGCGATCGCACTTCCATAAAGATTGTTTTCCTCAAGCTGTCTCCAACTAGCGCTCCTTAGTCACAGTCAGATTTCTTTAAAAAAACATCCACCTGTATACAGAAATACAACCTCGATCGCCACAAACTCTCCAAGCCTGAAGACAGATCTCAATAAAACTCAAGAGTATACAGGCGCTTCTGTAGCACAGTTTACGAACTCAATCAATTAAATCGCATAGCTTGACAGCACAAGGATTTTTGTGCGCCCAGTAAAAATGATTTGGGCGTAGAGACGAGATGGCTGTAGATACGTAGAGTAGTCAAGCTATGACAAACGCAGATAAAAAAAACAAACTTAATCCCATAGAAAAAGCCAAAGCTGAAAAACATCCCTTATTGCTCAGGGAAGAGCTAGAGCATTTTGCTCAAATTGGCTGGGAGACGATGGATGAATTTGAGCGAAACATGGGGCTGAAGTGGTTGGGTTTCTTCTATCGCACAGTCACTCCCGGCAAATTTATGCTGCGGATGCGGATGCCCAATGGTCTTTTAACCAGCTCTCAGATGCGCGTATTGGCTGACATCGTGCAGCGCTACTGCAAAGCCGCAGGCTTTCAAAACCAAGGCAATGCAGACATCACCACTCGGCAAAACATCCAACTGCGTGGCATCCAGATTGAGGATATAGCAGATATTATCGATCGCTTGCGAAAAGCGGGACTGACAAGCGTCCAGTCGGGTATGGACAATGTCCGCAACATCACCGGGGATGCCGTAGCAGGTCTAGATGCAGCGGAATTGATCGATACGCGGGGACTGGTGCAAAATGTCCAAGACATGATTACCAACAATGGAGAAGGCAATTTTGCCCTTTCCAACCTGCCTCGGAAGTTCAACATTGCAATTACAGGGAATCGCGACAACTCGGTTCATGCCGAAATCAACGACCTTGCCTTTGTCCCCGCTTACAAAGATGGCATTATTGGCTTTAATGTTCTGGTCGGTGGCTACTTCTCTCCCAAAGGCATTGCGGCGGCGATTCCGATGAATGTTTGGCTGCCTCCCGAACACGTTGTTGCCTTGAGTAAGGCAATTTTGGAGGTCTATCGTGACAACGGACCCAGAGGCAACCGACAGAAGACACGCCTGATGTATCTGATTGAAGAGTGGGGCATTGAAAAGTTTCGCGCTGAGGTGGAACAACAGCTAGGTTATCCCTTGCAGGAAGCCGCACCGAAAGACGAAATTGATTGGGACAAGCGCGACCACATTGGTGTCCACAAGCAGAAACAACCCGGCTTGAACTACGTGGGTCTACACGTTCCTATCGGTCGCCTCTATGCCGATGAAATGTTTGAACTTGCCCGGATGGCAGACGTTTATGGCAGTGGCGAAATCCGTTTCACCGTCGAGCAAAACTTGATTATTCCCAATATCCCAGATTCTCGCCTAGATGCCTTCTTGCAAGAGCCACTCCTGCAAGAACGTTTCTCGATTAATCCCAACCCCTTGAATCGGGCGCTAGTCTCTTGCACCGGGGCTGAATTTTGCGGTTTTGCCATTATTGAAACGAAAAATCGTGCCCTTGCCACGATTAAGGAATTGGAAGACGAGTTATCCCTGCCGCGTCCCGTGCGGATTCACTGGACGGGTTGCCCAAATTCCTGCGGTCAACCCCAAGTTGCTGATATTGGGCTAATGGGTACAAAAGCCCGTAAGAATGGCGAAATGGTGGAAGCTGTCGATCTGTGGATGGGAGGCAAAGTGGGTAAAGATGCGCATTTGGGCAGCTTGGTGAAGGAAAAGATTCCTTGTGAAGACCTAAAGCCGATATTGAGGGAACTGCTAATCGAACAGTTTGGGGCGCATCCCCGACAGCAGGCGGTGGTAATGGCTTGATTGTTAATTTCAAGTCGGGGTGCGGCAAACGGCGTATTCCCACTAACCGTAATTCAGGCAAGGCACTGCTGTGCCTTCACTGCTCATATCCAAATTTCCTGTTGTTTTGCAGTAACCATGACTGACTCAACCAAAACGCTCTGTCCTTACTGTGGTGTGGGGTGCGGTCTAGAAGTGACGCCACCCGCTCAAGCGGGTAAGGCGATTAATCGAGATAGCGAGGGTAGACCGATCTGGAAAGTACGGGGCGATCGCAACCACCCCTCTAGTCAAGGCATGGTCTGTGTCAAGGGAGCCACAGTAACAGAGTCGCTGGATAAAAATCGGCTCCTCTACCCAATGGTGCGCGACTCCCTCGATCAACCCTTCCGACAAGCGAGTTGGGATGAAGCCCTAAACCGAGTGGTCGATCGCATTCAAACCGTTCGTTTGACCCACGGACCAGAAGCCTTGTGCATCTATGGTTCCGGTCAGTTTCTCAGCGAGGACTACTATGTCATCCATAAACTGATGAGGGGGTTTCTCGGTACGAACAATATTGACTCCAACTCGCGCCTGTGTATGTCTTCTGCCGTGAGTGGGTATGTTCAGAGCCTTGGCTCCGATGGTCCTCCTTGTTGCTACGAAGACTTAGATCTGACTGACTGTGCCTTTATCATCGGCAGCAATGCCGCTGAGTGTCACCCGATCGTCTTCAACCGCTTGGAGAAACACCATAAAAAGAACCGTAACGTCAAGCTGATTGTGGTTGACCCGCGCCGCACAACAACCGCTGAGGCAGCAGACCTACACTTAGCGATTCGACCCGGTACGGACATCGATTTACTCAATGGCATTGCCCATCTTCTCCATCGCTGGGGCAAGATTGATATTGATTTCATTGACGATTGCACTCTTCACTTTCCCGCCTTGGCTGAAGTAATCCAGCACTATCCACCAAGCGTTGTAGCGAAGCGCTGCGGTATCTCTGAGCATGACCTCGAAACCGCTGCTCGCTATTGGGCGGAGTCCGATCGCGTTTTGTCGATGTGGACGATGGGTATCAATCAGTCCAGTGAAGGAACTGCCAAGGTTCGCTCGATCATTAATCTGCACCTGATGACAGGTCAGATTGGGAAACCCGGTGCGGGACCCTTTTCCCTCACCGGGCAGCCGAACGCGATGGGCGGGCGAGAAGTGGGTGGTCTTGCGGGTCTTTTACCGGGGTATCGCTTAGTCAAGAATCCTCAGCACCGAGCCGAAGTCGAACAGTTTTGGGGACTAGAGTCAGGGCAGATATCATCCCATCCGGGTCTGACAGCTTGGGAAATGATTACAGGTCTAGAGACGGGCGAGGCGCAGTTTCTTTGGATTGCTGCCACAAATCCTGCGGTTAGTTTGCCCGATCAAGAGCGCACTAAAGCCGCACTGCGCTCCTCGCCCTTTACTGTCTACCAAGACGCCTACTACCCAACTGAAACGGCTGCCTTTGCTCACGTCCTGCTACCTGCTGCCCAGTGGGGCGAGAAAACAGGGACGATGACCAACTCCGAACGGGTTGTCACGCTTTGTTCAGCTTTCCGCAGCCCACCCGGTCAGGCAAAAGCCGATTGGGAAATTTTTGCGGAAGTCGGTCGTCGCTTGGGGTTTGTCGAACAGTTTAGCTTTAGGAACTCAGCCGAAGTCTATGCCGAGTTTGTCCAGATGACGCGCGATCGCGTCTGTGACATGAGCGGCATCAGCCACGAACGTCTGCGCACTGAAGGTCCCATTCAGTGGCCTTGCCCCGAAGATAGCCAGGGGAGAAGAGGAGCAAGGGAAGCCGGGAAAGCAAGGGGAGCAGGGAGAGCAAGGGGAGAGGCTTCCCCCGCTAAAGCGAAAAGGCTCTATACTAATCTGCGATTTGCTACACCTGATGGACGAGCTAAGTTTGCCGCCTATCACTCACGAGGTCTAGCAGAACCACCTGATGAGCAGTATCCGTTTGTGCTGACTAGTGGCAGGCTTTACGGTCACTGGCACACTCAAACTCGCACAGGTCGCATCCCGAAAATTCGGCAGATGCATCCCGAACCGTTTATCGAAATTCATCCCCGTGATGCACAGCAGTTGGGTATTCAGGACAAAGGCTGGATTGAGGTGCGATCGCGTCGGGGCAAAGCTCGGTTTCCAGTTACCATTACTCAGTCCATTACTCCGGGTACAGTTTTTGTCCCTATGCACTGGGGTTCCCTTTGGGCAGACCAAGCCGAAGCCAATGCCCTCACCCATCCCATAGCCGACCCCGACTCAAGCCAACCGGAATTAAAAGCCTGCGCCGTGCAACTCGTACCTATTGTGGCTGAAGTGGATTCTTCTGAGTCTATGCAACCGTCCGAGCGGGCAAAGGCTTTCTCTCCATCACTCTCTATGTGAGATTGCTTGTCATCCCTGCCAATAGATTAGCGTTGGGTACTTTGCTTTCAAATCTAAGTTAGCTGGCTTTGCCGTGTATTTGTATTTCAGGAGGAATGGAATCTGTGGCTGGAATATGGTCATTCACCGGGCGACATCGCATCTTGCATTTCACCTGGTTTGCCTTTTTTCTCACCTTTGTGATTTGGTTTAACTTTGCTCCCTTTGCAACGGCAGTGAAAGCCGAAATGGGGCTGTCAGAGGCGCAAATGCGAACTCTGGCAATTTGCAACGTAGCGCTGACAATTCCAGCACGGATTATTGTGGGCATGGTGCTAGATCGATTTGGTCCTCGCATTACTTACTCATGCTTACTAATGTATGCAGCGCTTCCTTGCTTTGCCTTTGCGCTATCGCAGAACTTTACGCAACTGGTTTTGAGCCGTTTGGCGTTGAGTATTGTGGGCTGTGGATTTGTAATTGGCATTCGCATGGTGGCAGAGTGGTTTCCCTCCAACGAGATTGGTTTAGCGGAAGGGATATACGGAGGTTGGGGCAACTTTGGCTCATCTGGAGCTGCGTTTACCTTACCGACCATTGCGGCTGCCACCGCGTTTCTGGCAGGAGGGCAACTGAACTGGCGGTTTGCGATCGCCATCACCGGAATCGTCGCGGCAGTTTATGGCATCATTTATTTCTTCAATGTCAGTGATACGCCTCCCGGCAAAGTGTATCAGCGTCCCGCCAGCAGCGCTGGTATGGAAGTGACGACTCAGCGCGATTTCTGGTTTCTCTCGCTGATGAGTATTCCGCTCGTGGCGGCTTTAGGTGTAATTGCATGGCGATTGACCAAGGTGAAGTTTATTGATAACTCGACCTTGATTGTGATTAGCGTGTTGTTGGTCGGTCTGTATCTGTTCCAGTTTTACAATGCCTATAAAGCCAATAAACCCCTGATGACGGGTGAAAAACGCTATGAGCCACAGGATCGGTATCGATTTTCTCAAGTTGCCAATCTGGAGTTGGCTTACGTTGCGTGCTTTGGCTCAGAGCTAGCTGTGGTTTCCATGCTGCCTTCTTTCTTTGAACGGGGATACGGTTTGGCGGCGGCAGTGGCTGGAGCGGTGGCTGGAACCTATGCGTTCATGAATATTCCGGCGCGTCCAGGTGGCGGTTGGATTTCGGACAAGGTAGGCAGCCGCAAGTGGACATTGGTGGCAACATTGGCGGGTACTGGGATCGGCTATCTGATTTTTGCCAGTTTGGGGCAGGGGATACCTCTACCGCTCGTGGTCATAGCAACGATGCTGGCATCCTTCTGCGTCATGGCAGCAGAGGGCGCAACCTTTGCGATTGTCCCGCTGATTAAGAACCGAGTCACCGGACAAATTGCTGGGAATGTGGGCGCGTATGGCAACGTGGGTGCAGTTGTCTATCTGACGATTTATAGCCTTTTGCCTCAGGGAGCTGCCAGCGATCGCACCTTTTTCCAGCTCTTGGGTGTGGTGGCGCTGATGGTTGCCTTCATCAATGCCTTCTTTCTGAAAGAACCGACGGGTTCCCACGAGGAAGAACACGTCGCAGCCAGTCATCCAGAAATCGTCTCTGGTGCATTCCAAGAGGATCAGTTCCGACGTTAGACAAACGAATTGCTGCGGTTTGAGTTAAAAATTAATCGCCCTGGCTTAATCCGCTTGCGGCTTCTGCCAAATCCGCTCCAATGTGGCAATCTGCTCAACTAACTTAACCATGTGTTCACTGGCACGCTGGTCGTAGCACCAGATTGCCACAATCACACTAATTGGCAAACCCAGGTAAACAGTCCAGAGCAATGCAGTTGCCAGCATTCCATCTAACTCTGGTGAAAGTAAAGCAGAGCGCGTCACCGGAGTTAATTCAACGACTTCAGTTGCTCCGGTATACGCTTTCTGCTCAAACGTTATTGATTGGTTGAGCTGTCCAGGCTGTTGAGCCTCACAAACGAGACGCTGCCCTTCTGGGACACAGGTTAATAGCTGCTTTTGAGAGTTGGCAATTGCCGGAGCGTCTTGCCCAAAGGCAGGGGTTGCCATCAGCAGACCGACAGCCGCAAGACAGGTACTCAGCACCGTGGCAAAGCGGGATTTAGATGCTGCCAATTGAAGCGATCGCGGCTGATAGTTAGGAGTCTCCAATTGCTTCTGAACAGGTGCGGCTTTCATCTCTATCTAAATACTCAATGTAAAAAAAATGATTTTGATTATTTCTGTATCTATAGATACTATATCATCCAATTTTCTGGATTTATTGGCAAACGGTATTAAAGACTACCGTTTTTCAGCCGTCCTTTGAGTTGAATTATTTAGATCTAAAAAGCTTGTTTTAATAGAAATGACAAGGGTTTCAGCCTATGAAGATTTTCAGGTTCTTCAAATTGAACACCCAAAAATTGTCAGAAAGCGCTGACAATTCCAGCCGAATGGCACTTGGTTATACCAATTCACTAAAAGAAGATGGATTTAATCACCCAGGATTTGGCTTCTATCAATGCATAAGTATTAGTAACTTTCAATACATCCTTGCTGGGTTGGCATCGCTTTAATTGAGACAGCCCTTGAAAAACTAGATACTT
>JALYGX010000275.1 GCA_030776905.1 Cyanobacteriota bacterium
TCGGTTACGGTTCAGTTACATTTTGGTCATACACAGCAACATTTGACTTTGGGGGCGTAGAAACGAGTGGGTCTTTTCAGTCGCTTTTCCCTATCACGGGACATGGGTATAGACCTGGGTACTGCTAACACTTTAGTATATGTATCCGGTAAAGGCATTGTTCTGCAAGAGCCTTCCGTTGTCGCCATGGACCAAGAATTAAAGATTCCGCTAGCCGTGGGTGAGGATGCAAAAAAAATGTTGGGTAGAACCCCAGGTAATGTGGTTGCCCTTCGTCCCCTCCGCGATGGCGTGATTGCTGACTTCGATACCGCCGAATTAATGCTTAAGCATTTTATCCGACGGGTACATGAAGGCAGAACTTTGGTCTCACCACGGATTGTCATTGGCATTCCTAGTGGTGTTACGGGCGTCGAACGACGGGCAGTAATGGAAGCCGCATCTCAAGCGGGTGCAAGAGATGTCTACTTAATTGATGAGCCAGTGGCGGCGGCAATTGGAGCTGGACTTCCAGTTGCAGAGCCAACAGGCAACATGATCATTGATATTGGTGGTGGCACAACCGAAGTGGCTGTGCTCAGTTTGCAGGGGACGGTTCTGAGTGAATCCGTGCGGGTTGCCGGAGATGAGCTGAGTGAATCGATTACCCACTACATGAAAAAAGTTCATAACTTGGTAATTGGGGAACGCACCGCTGAAGAAATCAAAATTCAGATTGGTTCAGCTTACCCAACTCATTACGATGATGATGCCAACTTGGAGGTACGGGGCTTACACCTGCTCTCTGGACTGCCGCGAACCGTCACTATCAAAGGACCGGAAATCCGAGAAAGTATGTCGGAACCACTTTCAGTGATTGTGGACGCGGTTAAGCGCACCCTAGAGCGCACACCTCCGGAGCTAGCAGCGGATATCATTGACCGAGGCATCATGCTGGCGGGTGGGGGCGCTTTATTAAGAGGATTGGATACACTCATTAGTCATGAAACCGGGATCGTGACCCATGTGGCGGCTGACCCGTTGAGCTGCGTGGTTCTAGGAACCGGTCGAGTTCTGGAGAATTTCAAACAATTAGAGCGGGTATTCAGTGGACGTTCCCGTCATATATAGCCGTCAGTTATCAGCATTAGCCTTGAGGAGATTTGTCTTAACCCCATGATTTGTCTACCCGAACTTTTGAAACTCACAAGTCAGCCAAAAGCTGATTTTTTCTAGATAAGCTATGTTTATAATACGTCGCTGGTGGGATCGACATGGGGTAGCAATCGTGCTAGGGGGACTAACATTGAGTGCTGCCTGGTTGGTTCGCCAAACTCAAGGGGCAGCACTCTTTGAGACTTATCAATTGATGACCCGTCCCTTTCAGCTAGGTCCTACCCCAGAGGAGCGGTTGACTGATGCACGAGTACGGGAACTGCAACAGAGGTTAGTCGAACTTGAAAGCCAAAACCAAAAGCTGAAAGAGCTGCTAGATTATGCTAAAACCCAGAAGCAGCAAGGAATTCTTGCGCCAATTGTGGGTCGTAGCGCTGACCACTGGTGGCAACAGGTAACCCTAAGTCGCGGTAGTCAAAATGGCATTAAGGTCGGCTATGTTGTGATGGGTTCTGGCGGTTTAGTCGGTCGGATTGTTAGTGTGACACCGAATAGTAGTCGTGTATTGCTAATTAGCGACGCTACTAGTAAGGTGGGGGCTGTAATCAGCCGGAGCCGCAGCATGGGCTTTATGCGGGGACAAGGGTCTAACCGTGGTGTATTGCAGTTTTTTGATAAAGTGCCAGATGTCCGTCGTGGTGATGTTGTCTCAACCTCATCTGTAAGCCAACTTTTTCCGGCTGGTTTGCCGTTGGGACGTGTAGAGTCTGTAAATTTAGACAAAAGTCCGGCTCCAGAGGCAGTGATTGAGCTGACAGCACCAGTTAGTTACCTGGAGTGGGTAATTGTTTATCCTAATGAACAATCTGTTAGTCGTTAGTCCGCAAGCTAATGATTAATGGCTAATGAGTAATCATTAAGAAGTAATGAACAACGTTTCTCAGTTTTCACCTTGGGCTCGTCAAATTATCAATTGGTTAGTGACCGTTGGTTCGGTCATCATTTGCTTGATAGTTTTACCAACACGTTTACCAGGTATGGAACTACTGGGAATTGCGCCAAACTGGCTGTTGATGTGGGTTGTTGCTTGGAGCCTCAAGCGCACAGCTCTTCAGGGAGCGTTAGCGGGGTTGGCATTAGGGCTGATTCAAGATGGCATGACGGCCCCCTACCCTACCCATGTTTTGAGTCTTGCTTTAGTGGGATTTGTGACCGGTCGAATTCAAAAGCAGCGATATATTCAGGAAGATTTTATTTCGGTAGCGTTAATTGTGTTTGGTATGGCGGTTGTGGGAGAGACTGTGACCGCAATTCAATATAGTTTCATAGGCGATCGCAATTTAGCAGAAATTTGGACTGACCACCAGCGCATTGCCCTCTCTTCAGCGATTCTCAGTAGCCTCTGGGCACCAGTCCTTTACTATCCGCTTAATCGTTGGTGGGAGCAGATCAATTCAATCAACCAATCTTAAAGTTTGTTATTCGCCTATTATTCTGTGCTTTATTGCTACTGGTTCTAAAATTTTTACTCTCAAAACACTTTAGTCTTCTCTAATAGGTAATGAGCAGCAGCAAGTAAGTCATCGTGAATGCGAGTTGGCTTGAATTGATTGAGGTAATAGTGAGAGCGAATGCCACAGGTGAGAGCAATAGTAGGTATTGAGATTGCCTGTCCGGCTAAGAGGTCGGCTTCTGTATCTCCTATCATCCAGGCGGATAGAGGACCTTCAGCTAGTAAGGTTTGTTCACAGAGCGCTTTCTCTAGTAGCCGCGTTTTTAGTTCCGCCTGGTTTTGATAAGCAGCATTGCGATCGCTACTTCCATAAATGCCACTAAATAGACGAGTCAAACCGTAATTTCTCAAAATCTGTGCGGCTTGTGACTGACAGCGCAACGTCACCAACACCAACCGGACACGGCGAGAATGCAGCAATGCTAATGCCCAACAGACTCCTGGTTGGAGCCTATCTTGGTTCAATAAAGCAGGCTGATTCACAATCTCGATTACACGCCCCAAAAAGAAATCGATTTGCTCCCCTTGCAAACCCGAACGCATTGCAATTTCTACATCAGGCACTCGGTCTTGCTTCATGTGCCAAAACTGCTGTTTACTAAGCCGTTGAATTGGCAAACTTATGCCTTGGGCTTGGTATGAAGCTTGAGTTTCAGCTAGCGCTACCTTGTAGGTTGTGTAGTAGCGATTAGAAACATCAACGATGGGACCATCAAAGTCACAGAACACTGTTACCTGTTGTGAGAAAGGGGCAGTGTTTTGACGCCGATCGCACTGGGGTGGTTGCAAGTCTGAGGTAGCAACGCCGATCATAAATATTTACTTAGCTGGGCTTTTTTGAAACGCTTGTTTACACATTAGCAGTTTCAACGTAAATTTTAGTGCAGTTTCTTCAACATTTAGTATTAGTTTCACCTATCGTATGTCTTCGCTACCTCAATCCTCTAGCAGTACGGCAAAGCAGATTCTACCTGGTGGCTAGATAGAGCGGCTTTACGGGAAGTGGAGTATTTTCTCTAGACTTCTGGATACTTGCCGAATATCTACAAGACAAGGCTGTTTGGTTTAATATTTCTTGAGTAGAGAATTAAAAATTGCCCCATCTTATCATTGGGGATACAACACTATGGATATATGTAGGCAGCCATGAGCTACTGTATCAATCCCAGCTGCCCTCGGCCCAACGATTCAGACAACGTCAATAATCGAATTTGTCGCAATTGTGGCTCAGAGTTGCTACTACAAGGGCGCTATCAGGTGATGCGCTTGCTGAGTGACAGCAGCGGCTTCGGCAAGGTTTATGAAGCCTATCAAGGGGCAACACCAAAAATCTTGAAAGTTCTAAAACAAAAGCACAACGAAAATCCTAAAGTTATCGAGCTATTCCAGCAAGAAGCAGCTGTATTGAGCCAGCTAAATCATCCAGGTATTCCCAAAGTTCCATCAGATGGGTACTTCCAATTTACAAGTAGCAGTTGCACTGAGCCTGTGCATTGCATTGTCATGGAAAAGATTGATGGTCTGGACTTAAAGCAGTGGATGAGGCAGCAGGGCAATCAACCCATTTCAGAAAAACAAGCACTTAATTGGTTAAAACAAGTAGCAAATATTTTGCATCTTGTCCATCAAAAAAACTATTTTCATCGAGATATTAAACCCGCCAATATAATGATTCGTTCCACGGGACAACTCGTGTTGATTGACTTTGGCACTGCCAGAGAATTGACTTATACTTACCTAGCAGAAGTTGGCTGTGGAGGTAATGTCACAAAGATTAGTTCAGTTGGCTATACTCCCCCAGAACAAGAAAAAGGTCATGCCGTACCGCAGTCAGACTTTTATGCCTTGGGACGTACTTTTGTCTATTTACTGACTGGCAAGCAGGCGACGGATAAAGCAATTTATGAACCCTTAACTGATCGATGCCATTGGCGCGATCTTGCCCCGCATATATCACCCCAGTTAGCCGATTTTATTGATAAATTGATGGCTCCTACAGCAGCAGCTCGTCACAAAAACACTCAAGATATTTTAGATGAATTAGATAATCTTTCTCAAGACTTAAGTCAGCCTAAATTAGTACATAATCTTGACATAAACCCATTAGATAAACCCGCTTTTACTAGTTTAAGTCTTTTAACAAAACTAAAATCTGTTAAAAAAAACTGGATGATAGCTGGGGCAGTTGCCCTAGTTGTGGGAGTGGGAGGCTATGGAACTTGGAAGGTTTATCAACAATCTTTCCCCAATGTTATAACCTATGAAAATATCCCAATAGCCACTACGCTTACGGGTCATTTTAGTTTTATTAATTACCTAGTTATTAGTCCGGATGGGCAAACATTAGCCAGTGCTAGCGCTGACAAGACTATTAAAATTTGGAATCTGGCAACGGGACAAGAAATTCGTACTCTCACGGGGCATTCGAGTTTTATTAATTACCTGGTTATTAGCCCGGACGGACAAACATTAGCCAGTGCTAGCGCGGATAAGACCATCAAACTTTGGAATCTGGCAACGGGACAAGAAATCCGCACGTTCACCGGACATTCTAACTATGTTAATTATTTAGCTATTAGCCCAGACGGGCAGACTTTAGTAAGCTCTAGTGCCGACAAAACCATCAAAGTTTGGAATTTAGCGACTGGGCAGGAAATTCGCACTCTCACCGGATATTCCAAATATATCGATTACTTCGTCATTAGTTCAGATTGGCAGACTATTGCGACTGGGAGTGCAGACAAAATCATCAAAATCTGGAATCTCAGTACTGGAAAAGAAATTCATACCCTGACGGGGCATTCCAACACGGTTAATTTTGTAGCTATTAGCCCGGATGGGCAAACATTAGCCAGTGCTAGTGGGGATAAGACTATCAAAATTTGGAATCTGGCGACGGGACAAGAAATCCGCACACTCACGGGCCATTCCAGCTTTGTTAATTACCTCGTTATTAGCCCGGATGGGCAAACAGTAGCCAGTGCTAGCGCCGATAAGACCATCAAAGTTTGGAATCTGGCGACGGGGCAAGAAATTCGTACCCTCGCAGGGCATTCTAGTTATGTCGATTATCTGGTAATTAGCTCGGATGGGGAGACGTTGGTGAGTGGCAGTGCTGACAAGACCATTAAAATTTGGAATCTGACGACTGGAAAGGAAATCCGCACCCTTACGGGGCATTCTAAACCGATCGCTCGCTTTGCCATGAGTCCCGATGGGCAAACCATCGCGACTGGCAGGGGTGACAATAAAATCTCAATTTGGCGGCTACCGAAATACTAGTCCAATAATTTCAGATTTGAGAGTGACTCGCTCTCTACGGGGAAGCACTACCATGTAGTCGAACACAACTAGGAGAGCGATCGCTTAGTCCTTTGTTGGGGTTGAATTGAATAGTAACGGCGAGAAAAATTTGGCAATGGTAAATACATCCAACGTTCAGGTCACAATTGCGCCCTCAAGTACAGATTTAAACGTCACCATTGACTTGAGAAATTCAGAACCCGATCTAGCTCCAGAGGAACTGGAAGCGTTGACACAACGTCTTTTTCAACAAATGGGCGGACTGGATGAAGTCACTCGCGTCGATCGCATACCAGAAGCAAATCCACCCGAAGGAAGTAAGCCTCTGAGTGCAGCATTTCTGATTGGACTGCTAACGGCTGAGGTCAATGCCAAAAATATTAAGGCACTGCTAGAGTTTATCTGGGAACGCCTGTCTGGAAAGCCGATCGAGCTAAAAGTAGAAGCCAACGGCAAAAAACTGGAGGTCAAAGCCTACTCGCAGCAAGAGTTATCCGCTGCCATTGAGGCAGCACAGGCATTTCTAGTATCAGGTTAGGAATCATGCACGGTTGGGCGCACAACGAAAACATGAAAGCCTCTCTTCTCACTCAGCATTCAGCACTCTTAAGACAGGACAGTATTGTAGATGGTTAAGGTGGCACTGCTGATCGGGGTCAGCCAGTATGGCGCTGGTTTTAACCAGTTGCCTGCTGCTGTAAAAGATGTGGAGGCAATGCAGCGCGTTTTGCGGCATCCAGACATAGGCTGTTTTGATGAGGTACAGTCACTTGTCGATCCCGATCCGCAGGAGATGGGAACTGCGATCGAAAAATTATTTGGAGATGGCAAAAGAGATGACCTGTTAGTACTATTTTTCTCCGGTCATGGTGTCAAAGATGAAAGCGGCAATCTCTACTTAACGACTCGCACCACTCGTAAAAATGACCGAGGGGGATTAATTCGATCAAGTGCGATCGCGGCTCGGTTCGTACAAGAAATTATGAACGATAGCCGCGCTAAACGACAGGTGGTGATTCTCGATTGTTGCTTTAGTGGGGCGTTTGGCGAGGGGTTATTAGCCAAAGATGACAGTTCTGTAGATATTAAAAGGCAACTAGGGGGAGAAGGTCGAGCGGTTCTCACCTCTTCAACGTCCACTCAGTATTCCTTTGAGCAGGAAGGCGCAGATCTTTCGATTTATACTCGTTACCTGGTTGAAGGCATTGAAACAGGAGCAGCGGATTTAGATGAGGATGAAGTAATTTCGGTCGATGAGCTGCATGAGTATGCCAGTATCAAAGTTCAGAAAGCCTCTCCGGCGATGAAACCCGAAATTTATACCGTTAAGGAAGGGTATAAGATCATCATCGCCAAAGTCCCTATTGGTGACCCAAAGCTGAAGTATCGCAAAGAAGTGGAGCGTTATGTTCATCGCGGCAAGATTTCTCCCGTGGGTCGCCGCATCTTAAACGCCAGACGCGACAGCTTGGGACTGCTACCTGAAGATGCCGCAACAATCGAGGCAGAGGTGCTCAAACCTTACCGAGAGTACAAGAAAAAATCGCAGGAGTACGAGCAGGCGTTACGTGAGGCGATTCAGCATGAATATCCACTGAGTGATTATACTCGCGGCGAGTTGAAGGACTTGCAGCAGGTTTTGAGCCTCAGAGATGAAGATGTGGCACCGATTGAAATGCGAGTGACGGCACAATTAGAATCGGCTTGGTCAAGTCTCGATCTACCTCCAATTGAGCCTGCTGAGGTTGAGTCTGGCGAAAATATAAAGGATAACCAAGATTCCGAGCCACAAGTAGACTACACGCGGCTGCGGGATTTACTAGCCGCAGGAGAATGGCAAGAGGCAGACCGGGAAACTGAGACTGTAATGATTAAAGCGGCGGGTCGAGGACAAGACGGTTGGCTTAGCGAAGAAGACTTAGAAGCCTTTCCCTGTGAAGACCTCCGCCTTATCGACGAACTTTGGGTGAAGTACAGCAATGGACACTTTGGTTTTAGTATCCAGAAGCGTGTCTGGGAGAGTGTGGAGGAAACTACTCAGGACGCAGATGTAGAAATTTGGAAAAAATTTGGCGACAAGGTTGGCTGGCGTCTGAACGACTCCTGGGTTGGGTATAGGAACCTGACCTTTTCTCTGGATGCTCCGGAAGGACACCTGCCAGAGTGGGTGTTCGTGAGCGGGTTTGTGGGTGGTGGCTTCTTTGGCAGTGGCTTATTCTCTCGCCTCAAGACTTGTGAGGAATAATTTACCCTTGCTCTAGCAGATGGGAGTAAAACGTTAGAAATTCCTGGTGAACTGCATCAACACTCTCAAAATTTTCTTCAGCTTCTTCCAGCCAAAAGCGAGGACTTGCTCAACACCCTGGAAAAAACTTTGTAGAAGTGAAGGTTTACTGACGCTTGAGCTAATCTCTTGGGCAATAGTAGGAAAAGACATCCCTAGGATTTCGTAAAGTGGGTATTCGCCACTTTTACCAGGCAATTGCACATTATAAGACTGGTTGACGATGACTTGCTCTCTTACCTGTGTGTAGATGGATTCAGAAATCAAAAGACTAGTACCGAAAAGCTTATTAGCCGCTTCAATCCGAGACGCTAAGTTAACAGCATCACCAATAGCCGTTACCCTTTTATTATCAGAAGCTCCAACTTCACCAATAACGACACTTCCGTAATGGATGCCAATTCCAATTTGCAAACGTTGCTGGTACAACATTTCTAAATGGGGATTGAACTTTTCCATCGCCTCCAGCATTTCAACTCCTGCCCTTACAGCTTGTTCAGCCGCGTGTTGAGAGTTTTCCACCCCAAAGAGCGCCATCAGTCCATCACCCATGTAGTTATTAATCATGCCATTATGACGACTGATGACCTGCCCCATCTTTCGGAAGTAGCGATTTAGAATATAAATGACATCATAGGGCAGCACTTTTTCCGAAAATGTGGTGAATCCGCGTATATCAGCAAAGAGGATAGCTATATGCTTTTCTTGACCGATAGTATTAGGAACAACCTTGCCTCTGATTTCATCATTGATTATTTCCAAGTCTTCTGTATCGATCGCTAATCGGCGTATTGTCACATCATCAAAAACTTGCGTCTGACAAGCGAGTCGAATTGCAGGAGAAAAGCGCAATTGGTCACTGATGGCTCGTTCTGCTGAGTTGCGTTCACTACAATTTTCTAACCCTTCGACAACAAGTACGCGGCAGGTAGAACAACGGGCTAACTTGCCGCAGACATGAGTATGAGGAATTTTCCAGCGCAAGGAAGCCTCAAGGATAAATTCGCCTTCATCAACCTCGATGCGTTTGTCATCAGGCAGGTAGTGAATATATGGC
>JALYGX010000276.1 GCA_030776905.1 Cyanobacteriota bacterium
CTGTCAAAGAGTCCGCGAATTACACAAATTCCATCTCGATTCAGTTCCTGCGCGTATCGATCTAGGTCAGTAGCCGTAAATTTAGCCGTATCTATGCTTTGAATCATCTTGCTTTCCTGTCTAACCCCTTGCGTTAGAGTTGAGTTGAATCAGGTTTTCCAACATCAGACTGTCCAGGGAGGTATAACCTCTCCCCAGTCTTTATCTACAGTTGCTCTTTGGTAATGATGTTCGCTTGCTTGTGGAGGCAACCGATTCGGCGCTTGTGGCATCCACCTTCCTTAAAAGTAACCTACTATACTATTCTAAAAGTATGCCCTTAGATAGAGGCGTCAATAACAGTAGTTGTAATAAATCCTCAAATTTCTACGTTTTGGGAAACAACTAGTACTGGCAGCTAGCGTTCCACAGTAAGAACTCCCCGTAGAGCAGAGAAGGGGAAACTAACACCGCGAAACGGTGGTGTTGCGATCGCATCCCCATTCAGTTTGACATTGCCGTCCAAACGTCCACTACCCTGTGCCACTGTGATTAAAATCAATGACTTGTATTGACTATTACTACAGACTTTTGTCCCGTCGAGACTACAGCGCCTACGAACTCACAAAAAAAGCACGAGAAAAGGGGTTTGGGCAAAGCGAAATTACTGACGCCATTCAAGAACTTCAGAGTAAAGATTATCAGTCTGACACGCGCTTCGTTGAGAGCATGATTTCCTCGTATCAAGGCAAATATGGAAAATCTGTAATTAAACGCAAATGTCGTGAAAAAGGAATTTCTGCCGAGGTATTCGAGCAAATATGGCAGTCACAAACTGAAGGTGAGGAAATAGGAGAACTGGACGATTTAAAAGCTAAAGTCATGCGAAAGTACAAAATTGATGACTTTCTGGCAATAGAGCCAAAAACCAAGGCAAAGTTATGGAACTATCTTCAGTACAGAGGTTTTAATCCCAGTGAGATTTTAGCTCAGTGGCAGAGAGAACAAGAAGAAGAGATTAGGTAACCCGAATTAGCTGCCTCGCTTCTGGTTCTCTCCTTTCCTACTACTCCATCTCCCTACCTCGCCAAATCATGTCATTCTGAAACAAGAGAATCACGAGGTACGGGATGTCAGAAGCGTCAGAACAAAAACGGGTAGTAGTCGTAGGTGCAGGCTGGGCGGGATTAGGCGCAAGCTACCACCTGGCACAACAAGGCTACGACGTAACACTCTTAGAAGCTAGCTCCTATCCTGGTGGATTAGTCGCAGGCTGGAAAACCGAGGGTGGACGCTCCGTTGAGGGAGGGATTCATGGCTTCTGGTACCCTTACAGCAACATCTTTTCCCTAGTTCGAGAATTAGGACTAAATCCCTTCACTCCTTTCACTCGTTCCTCTCAATATTCACCCGCAGGGCTGGAAGTCGAATCACCCATTTTCCAAAACGAACTCCAACTTCCCACCCCACTGGGAACCTTTCTCTACACCCAGTTCAAGCGGTTGCCATTAATTGACCGCCTTTCTGCCCTACCCTTACTCTACGCCGTAGTCGATTTTGATAATTCTGATGATGCCTGGTGGCGTTATGACTTTGTAACTGCCCGTGAACTATTTAAACAGTTTGGTGTTTCCGCTCGACTTTATAAAGATTCCTTCGAGCCAATGCTGCTAGTCGGCTTATTTGCACCAGGGGAACAATGTTCGGCGGCAGCCGCTTTGGGGATGCTGTACTACTTCATCCTCGCTCACCAACCTGACTTTGATGTGGTTTGGTGTCGGGGAACAGTTGGAGAGATGATATTTAAGCCGTGGGTTGAACGCATCGAGAAAGTTGGCGGCAAGGTACTGACCAATAAGCGGGTAAGCGATATTGTCCTCGATAGTAACGGCAAGGCAAAAGGAGTTGTCTGCGGTGATGAAGTCTTTGAGGCAGACACGGTAATTTTTTCTGTTAGCGTCAGCGGCATGAAAAAGATTGTTTCAGGTAGCCCGACGCTGCAAAGCTATCGAGAATTCCGGGACTTGACGAACTTGGGAGGAATTGATGTGCTGGCGACTCGGCTGTGGTTTGACCGCAAAGTGAGCATCCGCCATCCATCTAATGCCTGCTTTGGTTTTGACCCTACAACAGGCTGGACATTTTTTGACCTCAATGTGCTGCACGACGAATACCGCAATGAACCTGGTAGTGTGATTGAAGCCGACTTTTACCACGCTAACCAGTTACTACCTCTAAGTGATGAGCAAATTGTGCAGAAAGTCCAGCGTGACTTAGCTACCTGTGTACCAGCCTTTGGAGAGGCAAAGGTTATTGACAGCAGTGTTATCCGGGTGACGCAAGGAGTGACTCACTTTGCACCAGGTAGTTACCAGTATCTACTGAAGGCGCAAACGAGTATTGACAATGTCTTTATGAGTGGCGATTGGATTATCACTCGTCACGGTTCTTGGTCGCAGGAAAAGGCTTATGTCACGGGTTTGGAAGCGGCAAATTTAGTGATTGAACGCTTTGGGGCTGGGAGTAAGGCTAATATCATCCCTGTTGAACCTGACGAACCGCATATTCAGATTGCTCGAACACTCAACCAAACAGTGCGTGGATTGGGCAAAGCTGTCATGCCACAGTTTTGGTTGCCCTAAAGGTAAGGGGTGCAATGCACATCCTACGCCTGTTGCTGTGCTGTTAGAGCTTCACCACACCAATCTATTAACTTTTACAAAATGATTGGCTTTATAAAGATTGGATGCCATTGTCTCGCCCAAACTACTACAGCTAATCCTTCCCTAAGTAAAGAGCTGTGCCATAGCTTCTACTAAATCATTGATGCTAATCGGCTTAGAGATAAACAACTGAAACCCAGCATTAAGAGCTTGGGCTTGTTCTTCTTCGCTAAACCATCCTGTGAGGGCAATAGCTGGAATAAACCTACCTTCAAGGCTTTGAATAGTTCTGACTTGGCGAATGAATGAATAACCATCCATATCTGGCATGGCGATATCGCTGATGAGGATATCGGGGAGGAATTGTGTAATTAATTCAAGAGCTTGAATGGCTGATGTTGCCGTCTCAATCTCTGCAACATAACGTCTTAAGCTATGACTCAGTAAAAAAAGGTTGAGAGAATTATCATCTACGATAAGCACTCTTTTGTCAGCGAGTACTGTTTTGTTCATTTCAATAATTGTTTAGCTTTACACAAACAGTTGCCAGACCCCTTTGGCTCTCGCTCGGCTGCGAGTGGTCTTCTCATAGGCAGTGGAATTGAGCAATAGGAAGACTTACCTAGTGCAAAAATTAGAAGTTTTTAATTCATTTAAGTAGCTTTTAGGTTTGTAGCGAACAGAAATAAAGTCGTCTTTTCTGTACACTTCTAGCCTAAGCAAAATCTTTTTTAGAAGTTTAATCTAACGATGAAATGTTGATAAAGTTTTGATGAAATTATGAGTTCTATTTATAAATAATCTAAAATAGCACACTAGAATTTATTTTCATGTTTACCTAATGTTTGATTTATGTATAACTTATAGATTTGAAAATTTTAAGTGTTTAACAATATATAAGACTGTGTTTTTATTAAGTTCAGCTTTTTAGCTTTTGTCAGTACGATTCACCTTTGGATAATAAAATAGAGTCTGAACTTCCTCGGTGCAGCTTCCTCAAACTCTTGATGATTTATGACGACAGACAAACAGACAATTAAGCTCGATCAATATCTGAAATTCGTTGGAGTTGCTGCTACTGGTGGTGAAGCCAAGCTGATGATTCAAGGTGGAGGCGTGAAAGTCAATGGTGCAACCGAGACTCGACGCGGACGGAAGTTGGTGGCAGGCGATGTCGTGATGGTGCAAGGAGCAACCTACCGTGTTGATTTGAACTAACACAGCCTACCAGAACGTAAACAGCAAGAAGACGTGTTTACTGAGTATGCGATTATCTCGAAACTTTCGCGGCATACATCAATTAGATTCATGCCAAAATCCCAGCCGAGACCAAGTATAATAAATTTTTTGACCAATTCTAACACGAGGCATGAAAGCCAGGTATCGATACAGATTTTACCCAACAGACCAACAGAGACAGAGCTTAGCTCAATTGTTCGGTTGTGTCCGGGTAGTCTGGAATGATGCTTTAGCTTTAAGTAAAGCTACTAAGTTCCCTGGCTATAACAGCTTGGCTAGAACTCTCACCTTGTCCAAAAAGACTCAGGAGAGACGATGGTTGTCTGATGTTTCATCAGTTCCACTGCAACAATCTCTTAAACAGTTGGAGACAGCCTATAAAAACTACTTCGACTCCCTCAAGGGGAAGAGGAAGGGAAATAAAGTAGGTCAACCTCGGTTTAAGAAGAAGACACACAGTCAGCAAGCAACATTTACTTCATCCGCTTTCTCAATCAAAGATCAGGAGGTTTACCTTGCTAAAATTGGTAATCTAAAACCTATCTGGTCAAGAGACTTAGCTGGCGAACCCAGTTCGGTAACGGTAATCAAAGACTTTGCCAACCGTTACTTTCTAAGCTTTGTGGTAGAGGTTGAACCCAATCGAATGGATGCCAATAACCAAAGCGTTGGAATTGATTTAGGAATTAAAACCTTTGCGGTGATGTCTAATGGTAAAAAAGCTGAAAGTCCTGATTACTCAAAGGCGGAACGCAAGATTCGCAAACTACAACGCAAGTTAGCTCGTCAGCTTCATGACTCAAAACGGCGAAACCGAACCCGGATTCAGATAGCCAAACAACATAATCACATTAGCGATATTCGTAAAGATTTCCTGCATAAACTGTCAACTCAAGTGGTGAGTGAAAATCAAACCATCATCTTAGAAGACTTGAATGTGTCAGGTTTGGTCAAAAACCGTAAACTCGCACGTCGCATCAGCTTGCAAGGTTGGCGAGAGTTTAGGACTTTAATCAAGTCTAAATCTGAAAAGTTTGACAGGGATTTCCGTGTCATTAGCAGATGGGAACCCACGAGTCAGAAATGTTCTGATTGTGGGTTTAAGTGGGGCAAAATCGATCTGTCTGTTCGTTCAATACTTTGCTTAGGTTGTGGTAGTGAACACAACAGGGATGAAAATGCGTCCAAAAATATAGAAATGGTCGGCATGGGGCATCGGCACGACCTTAAATGTACGTCGAGGGATGGTAAGACTACTTCGGTAGCACGACCCAATGAAGCGTAAAGAATCCCCACGCCTTTAGGCTGGGGAGTATGTCAAGTAGCAGAAATGTCATTGACTACCTTGAGTCGTCCCCGTCTTAAACCATGAAGTATTCGGTCAATTGAGGCTCTTTCTTCAGAGGTTAGTGACTCCTCTAATAAAGCTGCCAGGAGTCCATATCGGTCAGCTAGGGTGATTTTGCTAGAGCTGGTCACTTGAGCGAATAAGTCAGAAAGAGCACCAGGTATGAGGCGAACCTGGTGTTGCTCCAAACAAGGGAGGCTAGACATTTTTTTATAAAGGTTTGTGAAAGCTAAGTATATATACTCTAAACCTTTTCCTGAAGATTCATGAGAGATGCTTAATAAAACTTTACAAAGTTGGGGGAATTGTTTATAAATTCCCAGCTACTGGCGAACCCATAGTTAATATCATTAGCAAGTGCGATCGCTTCCTCCACATCCGTAAAGCCCTTTGTTGCAAAAAAGGGAGGCTCCCTCTCACTGCAAACGCAACTTCACCCAATTAGGTGAATCCAGCGGGTGAAGCCAATAGACTTGCCCCAAATCTAGTATAGGAACCAGATCACAGCATTGCTCGGTCTGAATATTCCCGGCTGCTCTAATTCACGCTGTAGGCGCTACGAGCCTCACACCTATACCTTTCGCCCTCAGGTTTATAACACCAACTCGGTTAATTCTATGAAGCGTATTTTCCCCTTTGGATTGCTTGCTTTGCTGGTCATTGCTTGCAGTTCTATCACCCCTGCGGTATCCACCCAAAAGGTAGTCAACGAAGCTGTTCCTTCTGAACCAACGTTAATCGAAAAAAGTACTTCCAAGTCTAAACAAGCTGTGAGGAAGCCAAACCCCCAAAGCCAAAATGTCTATCCAAGCGCTAAATTTGGCTTTAGGTTTAAATATCCTAACGGTTACGTTGTCGATAACAGCCATGAAAATCGGCAACCCAAACCGAGTGAAACCTGGCAAGGAACGATTGAGATTTGGAAGAATGCTGACTATCGGGCTATCCAGGCGCAAAACTTTGAAGGCACTGAACTGCCTCCTAACATTAGCGTCAATGTACACAGTAATCCCAATCAACGTCCGCTCTCATACTGGAAAGATACTCTTAGCATAGGCAGTCGCAATGCTCGTGCCATTACTGTTGCTTCCCAAAACGCGCTAGCTTACAGTTCCACTGGGCTATACGAATTTGAAAATGTGCTGCTATCGAGTCCCAATGGTCGAAGAGTCATTCACTTGAGCCGAGGCTATCTCAATGCGTCTGACTCTTCTCGGCAAGCCTTTCAGCAGGTTGTATCAAGCTTTAGGTTCGACAAGTGATGGATTCCTGGGTCAAATGAACCTCCATTCCTAGCATTAAAGTCTCGCCACTGATTTTGCTGCTTGGTCGTAACCGCGCCAGACGCCTACTAAGACACCCTGAACCTGCACGCTTGCCGCTTTTACCTCTATAGGACGGTACTTGGGATTAGCTGGTTTGAGTGTGACTTGTTCGCCTTTACGGTAAAAGCGTTTCAAGGTCGTGCCATGTCCTTCTACTCGTGCGGCAACAATTAGACCATTCTTTAATTGCTCTGGGTCGGGGACGGGTTGCATAATTACAACATCCCCTTCGGCAATCATGTCCTCAATCATGCTGTCTCCCATTACCCGCAGGGCAAAGTTACCGGGTTTGCGGAAAACCGGAGATATATCCAGTTGCTCGACGGCATCAGTGAAGGGTTCTACAAAACCCCCCGCTGCGATCGCGCCGAGGACTGGTACTCCTGTAGAACTCGCCGCCAGAATCCGTATTGTACGGGCTTTTCCTTCTGTCCAATCAATGTATCCTTTGGCTCGCAAATGGTCTAGACGACTCTGAACAGGTGCTGGTGACCGTAAGTTCATCGCCCGCATCATTTGCCGAATTGAAGGTGCGTGTTGTGAGGTATGAATGTACTCCACCAGCCAATCATAGAGTTGTTGCTGGGCTTCTGTCAGGGGTTCCATAACGCTATAAGGGGGCAAAAAATCATTGTGATTTTTGAATTAAGATGATTCATCACTCATCACTGTTAATGTGCTGATTGTTACCATCTATAGAACATTCGTACTACTAAAACCCCTCATCTGTCCAGTAGGGGCAGGAATAAAACCCGCCCTTTTTACTTTTTTCGCCGTTCAATCGGCTCCCAAAAGACTAACCAGTAGAGCTTTTTGTGCGTGCATTCGATTTTCTGCCTGATCCCAAATACGCGATCGCGATCCTTCCATTACTTCTTCAGTAATTTCTTCACCTCGGTGAGCAGGTAAACAGTGCAACACAATAACTTCCGGGTCAGCATGGCTCAACAGTTGTTGATTTACCTGATAGGGTTGAAAAACAGGAATTCGAGCATCAGCTAATTCCTCCTGACCCATACTCGCCCAGACATCAGTGTAAATGACTTGAGCATCCTTAGCCGCCGCAACTGGGTCCTCAGTGATCGTGACTTCCGTCTTGCCATCTGCAATCTGCCTTGCCTGCTCTACAACCTGGCTATCCGGTTGATAGCTAGGGGGTGAAGCAATTCTCACATTCATCCCGACTAAAGCGCATCCTAACAGCAAGGAATGAGCTACATTATTGCCATCTCCCAGATACGTCAACGTTGTACCCGCAAGTTCGCCAAAGCACTCTCGAACGGTCAACAAATCTGCTAAAACTTGGCAGGGATGCTCAAAGTCAGTCAGGGCATTGATAATGGGAATCTGAGAATATTCAGCAAAGGTTTCCAATTGCTTCTGCTCAAAGGTGCGAATCGCCAGGATATCCAGATACCGATCTAAAACCCGCGCTGTATCTACTACTGGTTCCCCTCGACCAACCTGGGTAACGTTAGGATTTAAGTCAATAACCTGACCGCCTAGTTGGTACATGGCTACCGAGAAACTTACCCGCGTTCTTGTAGAAGCTTTGTAGAACAGCAGCCCTAACACTTTGTTACATCGCAGTTTGACATGACCACCTTTCAAGTGAGCCGCTATTTCCAACAGTTCTTGAATTTCACTAGCATTGAGATCTGCTAAACCTAGCAAATCTCGTCCTTTTAACGCCTCCATATTCTTTCCCCAATGACTAAATCGATCTGCTTTTGCCAGAGCACTACATATTTTGGCAAGGAAACAAAGCGCCTTTTTCTTCAGGCGTTAGCCTGCCATGACTCGACCGTTATTTCCAAGAAGCACTGTCTTAAGAACCTATCAGATTTTTATAAAATTAGAGCAGCTTTTTTCTAGTAATCTTAGGGGGGAATTTTTCAGTATATTTTAAAACATTATTGAATTTATCCGTAAATACTGGTTAAATTAATAAAATCAGGTATTGTTATGCCTTAAACAATCAACTTATCAAAAACAAATAAGCAAGAAAATAATAATTAGAGGGACTAATCTAAAAACTTTAAAAGTTTAATTTAATTGTTGTTGACTAGACATTAGAGGCACGACTAGTAGGATGAACAGTGACTTTGGACTAAATAAGCGCGATTTCGGACTAGAGATTCGTGACCTCACAGGTTGCCCATCGGATATTGCACCGAAAACTTCAAACTTCAGATTTAGAAAACTACCGACTCAGCTAGGAATTGCCCTTCTGAATTTGGGATTATTGCTGGCTCCAGTAATGATATCTAGTCCGGCTCGCAGTGCCGAGCAAATTTATATTTCTTATGGTCCATTAGAATTTTCTTTGCCGATCGCTTCTCTGGAACTTTATGCCGAAGAAGGGAAAATCGATCGGGAATTAGCCTTTTATGCGGGTTATCTCAAGCCAAACCAGCTCGAACAACTGCGAAAAGTTTTAACGACCCGTGCCGATGTAACACCTGTAGCGATCGCTCAATTCCTCTATTCCCGCCAAGGAGAAATTATCCTGGATCGGATCAGCGAGATCATCCAAACCAAAGCTCGCCAACCCGGTTTTTATGCAATTCGAGCGGCGCTGATTAAAGCGGCGGCTCGTCCAGAAGGCTTAACGCTCTTGAACGTGCTGCGCGAGTTTCCTACCTATGGCATTCGGGTTGACTCACAGCGTGGCTTTGAAGTGGTTGAGTCTCTATCGGGCTTGGTTCGGCAAACGGGATATGCAATTGCCGCCGTTGAACAACAAGCGATCGCCGAGGCAGCCGCTCAGACTCCAACCCAGGCATCAAGCCAGCTACTAGCCCCACCGCGATCGCCGTTCTCCCGGATGCCGGACTTGCGGCAACCAGGGCCAGTCAGTTATTCTAAGCAATCACTTACGCTGGATGATATTCCCCGACTGCGAACCTTTCCAGTCGATCTTTACCTACCGCAACAGAGTGGCACTCCAGCACCAGTAATTGTAATTTCTCACGGGCTTGGTTCCGACCGTCTGACGTTTGCATACTTAGCCGCTCACTTAGCCTCTTACGGATTTGCCGTGGCTGTACCCGAACACCTAGGCAGCAACGCCCAGCAAATACAGGCATTAATTAATGGTTTGGCGAATCAAGTCACTCCCCCAAGTGAGTTAACCGACCGACCTTTGGATATAAAGTTTTTGCTGGATGAACTGAGGCGCTCTTTTGGCGGACAGCTAAATCTGCAACAGGTGGGCATTGTAGGGCAGTCTTTTGGCGGATACACCGCTTTAGCCTTAGCTGGGGCAAAGATTAATTACGACCAATTGCAAAAAGATTGTACTCCCACGAATGATTATTTAAATGTGTCGCTACTACTCCAGTGTCGTGCGTTGGAACTGCCCCCTACTCCCTATGAGTTGCAGGATACACGAGTCAAAGGTGCGATCGCTATTAACCCAGTTGGTAGCAGTATCTTTGGACAATCCCAGTTCAGCCAAATTAAAGTACCGCTAATGCTAGTTGCTGGTAGCGACGATACCGTAGCACCAGCCCTACCCGAACAAATTCAACCCTTCACTTGGCTAACTACCCCTAACAAGTATCTGGTTTTACTCAGAGGAGGAACTCACTTTTCCACTCTGGCAGAATCAACAGGTGGCATACCAGTACCTCCTCCAGCGCTTGGTCCTTCTCCAGAAGTTGCTCAAGAATACATGAAAGCCTTGAGCGTAGCGTTTTTTAAGACCCATATCGCTAATGACTTAGACTATCGGTCTTACCTAAATGCCTCTTACGCTCAATTTATCAGTCAAAACACCCTTCCCCTGAGCCTCATCCAGTCCTTGACACAGAACCAGCTAAAACAGGCGAATCAGAACCCACAACCTAGACCATCCCCATCTCCGTCTCCCACTCCATCTCCGTCTCCCACTACCTCTCCAACACCTTAGGGACTTGCCCCTAACATTTATTCTGTAAGTGGAACTTATACGATTAAACTGTGCAAGGTTTTTTAAATTTAAACAAGCCACTAGGGTTAACATCCCATGATTGCGTTGCCAGGGTGCGCAGGTTGATGCGCTTAAAGCGCGTTGGACATGGGGGAACGTTAGATCCAGCCGCTACAGGTGTCTTACCGATCGCCTTGGGTAAAGCCACCCGACTCTTGCAGTATATGCAGCAAGATAAGGCATATCGAGCCACAATCCGATTGGGAGTCAGGACAACAACGGATGACTTGGAAGGAGAAATTGTTGCCACTCAGTCAGCACCTGGGTTAACGCTGGAGACTGTCAAGCCGTTACTCCAACAGTTTGAGGGAAAGATTCAGCAAGTGCCACCCATTTACAGCGCGATTCAGGTAAAAGGGAAACGTTTGTACGAGCTAGCTAGGGCTGGCGAAAGTGTTGAAGTTCCGGCGCGAGAGGTAGAGGTTTACAAAATCGATAGTTTGGATTGGCGTCCGGGGGAATTTCCGGAAATCGATGTGGCGATCGCTTGTGGTTCTGGAACGTATATAAGAGCGATCGCTCGCGATTTGGGAGCCTCCCTTAATACTGGTGGTGTCCTCGCCTCCCTAACTCGTACCCAAAGTAGCGGCTTCGAGCTAGCCGATAGCCTCACCTTAGAGGAATTGGAAACCCAGTTGCACGAAAAAACCTTTCAGCCCGTTTCACCTGTCGCCGCTTTAAAGCATCTAACCGCCATCACCTTACTGATAGAAGATGCTCGCCGCTGGTGTTTGGGACAGCGTATCACTTGGAACGATACACCAACTCACATCCCTACAACTGCTTTGCGGATTCACCACGAAAATGGTGATTTTTTAGGCATTGGTCAGATTATTTACTCAGAACGGGGGCTGGTGCTTGTACCCCAGATGGTTTTGGCTTCTGAATAATGCCGTCTAAGTCACTAGGCTTCCACATTGGTGGAATAGCCCAACTAATTTCAGGAGACTCACAAGACAGTGCTGAAATTTCACTAACTATCTTCATCCGCCCTCGGTACAAGGCGTATAGTATCCTGTCGATGGAAGCTCTTTCGTCTTCAGGCAGTGAGTCTTCTAACAATGCCGCCAATAGCCCATAGCGGTCAGCCACAGTAATCTGACTAGAACTACTGGCTTGAGCAAATAAATCAGAGATAGCACCCGGCAGTAGGCGAATCTGGATTGGCATCAGAAAGCACAGATAGCGATATTTTCAACTATGAATTGTTTTATTGAGTTGGGGGGTGTGGGTCAGACCCCATTTTTCTTTAGGTAGAGACAAAAGGGATGATAAGGTCAGATAGCAGTATCGAGAGATAGCACTTTCAAATCGAATGAGTGTAGACAGCCGAAGACTACCACCTCTGAGATTAGTACTAACTATCTGTATAGCCTTAGTATTAGTTGCTGCCTGTTGGATAGGCGCAACCCTAGCCTTTTCAGGAGAAATGATGTTTGCCGGAAAACGACCTACGAATATTGGTGTTCAGTCAGGCCAACTAACACCCTGTCCTAGTAGCCCTAACTGTGTTAACAGCAAAAGTCAAGATGCTTTGCATAAAATTGACCCTTTGACTTACAACTCGACACCGACACAGGCAATGGCTGACCTCAAAACAGTGATTCAAAGCTTAGAGAAAACTCAAATTATCACTGAAACAGAGAATTACCTCTATGCAGAATTCACGACTAAACTGATGGGATTTGTCGATGATGTGGAGTTTTTACTTGATGACACGGCTAAAGTAATCCACGTTCGCTCTGCCTCACGTCTCGGAAAGTCGGACTTGGGAGTAAATCGCCAACGTATCGAAACGATTAGGACGAAACTGAACGAGCTGAAAAGTAAGGTGTAGACCTTGCTAGTTGTTCGTGTGCGATCGCGGCTGTTGAATTCAGCTAAAAGGCCAAAGCTGAGCTTAGAAAGATAGAACTTGTAGGGCCGAACAAAATGTCTGCCCTACATAGAAATCTTGGAAGACTTTTTTCGTTGCAAGTCCTAAGCGCTTAGAA